>JANOFD010000387.1:0-14037 GCA_031413455.1 Rhodobiaceae bacterium | reverse complement strand
CACTACGACGAAATTTGCCAGCATATGCTGGTCATCGATCGCGCTCATGGTGACAAGATTATCGGCACCTACCGCATGTTGCATGACGACGCGGCCGCGCGCTCGCCGCATGGGTTTTACACCGCCGGCGAGTACGACATTGCGCAAATGCTAAAAGCGCGCACCGGCCAGCGTCTGCTCGAACTCGGCCGCTCGTGTGTACTCAAGGAGTATCGCACCGGGCCAACGATGCAGCTGCTGTGGCGCGGAATTTTCGTGTATTTGTTGCGCCACAATATTGATTTGATGTTTGGCTGTGCCTCCCTGCCGGGCACCGACCCGGCACAGCTTTCGCTGCAACTGTCCTATCTCTACCACTTCCACCAGGCCCCACCGGCTGAGCTCATTCGCGCCTGGCCGGATCGCTTCACGCCGATGAACACGATCCCCAAAGAGGCAATAGACGAGGCCGAAGCCATGCGAACGCTGCCGCCCCTGATAAAAGGCTACATTCGCTCCGGCGCAAAAATTGGCGACGGCGCTGTCATCGACCATCAGTTTGGAACGACCGACGTGTTCATATTTCTGCCCCTCGCAGACATGCATCCGCGTTGGGTCTCGCATTTGCGGAAAAAGATTGCCGCCAGCGCGCAAAAAGCGTGACTTGGGCGGATGCATCTGGACGCCCGCGAACTGCAAGCATTTTACGAGAGCCACCTGGGCCAGGTATCGGCGCGCTTCATTCGCAGGCGCCTGCGTGAAGTCTGGCCGTCCGTCAAAGGGCTTTCCGTGTTGGGGTTGGGGTATTCAACGCCCTATCTGCGGCCCTTCCGTTCCGAAGCCGAACGGATCATCGCCTTTATGCCAGCCCAACAAGGTGCCACCCTGTGGCCCCTGCATGCCCCAAACCTAAGCGCCCTCGTTGACGAAAGCGCGCTGCCGTTGCCCGATGGCTCGATCGATCGCATCGTCGTTTCGCATCTTCTGGAAAATTCCGAAGCCCTGCGTCCGCTGTTGCGTCAGATCTGGCGCATCCTCACCCCGTCGGGCCGTGTTGTCTTCATTGTCCCCAATCGCACCAGCCTGTGGGCGCAATTCGAAACAACGCCCTTTGGCCACGGCAGACCATTTTCGCTGGCCCAGCTCAATCGCCTGCTGACCGACGCCATGTTCACGCCCGTAGCCTCCACAACATCACTGCACATGCCGCCGTTGGGCGCGCGCTGGCTGGTAAGAACGGGCGTACGTTGGGAAAGTTGGGGGCGCACAATCTGGCCCAAATTGGCGGGCGTTCATCTAACCGAAGCCACCAAAGAAGTGATGGCGTTGGCACCCAGCGGCGGCAGGCGTCAACGCGTTCCCGCTAAGCCGGTGTTGGCGGGCAAGGGCCTCGCTTCAGAAGGAAAATGGCCGACTCAGCCGTCAGATTGTCCCAATAGCCGGGCTGAGCCAGGTCTCGAACGTCACCGGATTCATCAACCGCAAGCGAGCGCTCTATCGTGGCGCCAATTTGACGGGTCAGGGCGACAAAATCTGCAATCGTGCACAAGTGAATGTTTGGCGTGTCGTGCCAGTCATGACTGAGCAGCCCGGTCTTTGGCATCCGTCCCGCAAAGCACAGGCGCAGACGCACCCGCCAAAATCCAAAATTCGGAAACGAGACGATGACCGTCTTACCGATACGCAAAAGTTGATGCAAAACATCGGCGGGCTTGTGCGTCGCTTGAATTGTTTGACTCAAGATCGCCACATCAAAGGATTGCGCCGGATAGTCTCTAAGGTCTGTATCGGCGTCGCCCTGAATGACAGGCAGCCCTTTCGCGACGCAGGCGTTGACTCCAACCTGGCTCAGTTCAATGCCGCGCGCATCGACCGATTTTGTCCGCGTCAGATACTCAATCAACTCGCCCTGACCGCACCCGACATCCAGCACCCGCGCCGACGCGGGCACCATCTCGGCAATGCGCAGCAATTCCTTGCGAAGCTCAACCATGGGCGTCACGCCTTGGCCGCCAGGCCGCGCGCTTGCGCCGCCGCATCGATAAAGCCGCGCAAGGTTTGAAACATCTCCGGCAGGTCCAGCAAAAAGGCGTCATGTCCCCGGTCCGTTTCAAACTCGACGAAACTCACATTGGCACCGGCCGCATTGAGGGCATGCACGATCTTTTTGCTTTCAACAGTGGGAAATAGCCAATCCGATGTGAACGACACCAGGCAAAAGCGCGTCGGTGTATTGCGAAACGCGTTGGCAAGCACGCCACCGTGATCCGCCGCCAAATCGAAATAGTCCATCGCGCGCGTAATATAGAGATACGAGTTGGCATCAAAGCGCTCAACAAAGCTTGAACCCTGATGGCGCAAATAGCTTTCGACCTGAAAGTCAGCGTCAAACTTGTAAGATACCGCCTCGCGATCCTGCAAGCTTCGTCCAAACTTGCGATGCAATGCAGCTTCCGAAAGATAGGTAATATGCGCCGCCATCCGCGCGACTGCCAAACCTTTGCGCGGGTTGGTGCCCTTTGTGATGTAGTCTCCCTCACCCCATTCGGGGTCCGCCATAATCGCCTGGCGTCCAACTTCATGAAAGGCAATGTTCTGAGCGGAATGCTTGGCCGCCGTCGCAATCGGCAAAGCCGAGAACACGCGGCCAGGGTAACTCGCCGCCCATTCCAGCACCTGCATGCCGCCCATCGACCCGCCGGCAACACAGAACAGACTTTCGATTTTCAGATGATCGATCAACATGGCCTGCGCCCGCACCATGTCGCGGATGGTGATAACCGGAAAATGCAAACCATACGGCACCCCGGTCTCAGCCGCAGTCTCATGCGGCCCGGACGATCCCATGCACCCGCCCACCACATTGACGCAAATGACAAAAAAGCGGTTGGTGTCGATGGGCAGGCCCGGCCCCACCATCGACGACCACCAACCGGGTTTTCCGGTCACCGGATGTAACCCGGTGGCATACTGATCGCCGGTGAGCGCATGGCACAACAAGAACGCATTGCTGCGCTGGGGGTTGAGTGTGCCGAACGTCTTCCAGGCAAGTGTGAGCGGCGTCAGCCGGTCGCCCGAGTCGAGCACGAGCCCCTGATCCGGCGGGAAGGTGTAGGATTGCCCCCGCCTCTTCGCCTGCGGCATTTGACATCGCCGAAAACGGCTGAAAAGTCGAGGACATGGGTTGGCGCAAATCTTTGGCTCTTAACTTCCGGGATTGACGCCATGCATCAACTCCAAGTCAATGTTTTCTTTGCACAACGCGGGTTCGATACCCTAAGAAGTCGCCCATGAAACCCGTTCCTGGAATATTAGACATATCGCCCTATATCGGTGGCCGCGCCGAAGCGCATGGCGCGACCCGCGTATTCAAGCTGTCGTCGAATGAATCGCCGCTGGGTCCAAGTCCCCACGCCATCGAAGCCTTCAAGGGCGCCAGCGCCTCGCTGCATCTCTATCCCGAAAGCAGTGCGGCCGATCTGCGCCGCGCGATCGGCGAAGCGTTCGGCTTGAACCCTGACCGCATCGTCTGCGGCAACGGCTCTGACGAGCTGCTTCACTTGCTGCCGCAAATCTATTGCGCGCCGGGCGACGAGGTTCTCCACAGTGCTCACGGCTTCATCGTTTATCCGATCGTGGCACGCGCCGCGAGCGCGACACCGGTCGCTGTTCCCGAACCGGACATGCGCACGGATATCGACGGCCTGCTCGCCCGCGCGACGGACAAAACAAAGATCGTCTTTGTCACGAACCCAAACAACCCAACCGGCAGTTACAACACCGCCGCCGAGCTACGCCGCCTGCGCAATGGTCTGCCGAAAGAGTGCCTGCTCGTCATCGACGCGGCCTACGCCGAATACGTCGAGCGCAACGACTTCGAAAGCGGCATCGAACTCGTGGCGACCACCGAGAACACGGTGATGACCCGCACATTCTCGAAGATCCACGGGCTCGCGGCGCTCCGCGTCGGCTGGGCCTACGCGCCGACCAGCGTCATCGACACTCTGAACCGCGTCCGCGGCCCCTTCAACGTCTCGACGGCGGCGCAAGCAGCAGCCATTGCGGCGATCCGCGACAAGGCGCATGCAGCAGCAGCGAAAGCACACAACACGAAATGGTTGTCCTGGCTCACGGGCGAGATCGCGGCAACTGGCCTGAAGGTGTTCCCCAGCGTCGGCAACTTCCTGCTGATAGAATTCCCCGCAACCGGCGCGAAGACCTCAGCCCAAGCCGACAAGTTCTTGCTGAAGCATGGCGTCATCCTGCGGGCGGTCGGCGCGTATGGCCTACCGAACTGCTTGCGGCTGTCCGTCGGCACTGAAGAAGGCAATCGCGCCGCCGTTGCAGCTTTGGAAGAGTTCATGGCATGACAACACGAACCGGCCCCGTCTTCACCAAGGTTGCTTTGATCGGCGTTGGTCTCATCGGCTCGTCAATCGCCCACGCTATGCGTCGCGGCAGTCTCGCCGCTCACATCGCCGGACACTCCGGCAGCGCTGATACCCGCAAGCGTGCCGGTGACCTCGGGTTTTGCCACTCCATGCATGAAGATCCGCTGGATGCAGTCCGCGACGCCGATTTGGTCGTCTTGTGCACGCCGGTCGGCGCATTCGGTCAGATAGCTCAAGCAATAGCACCGGCCCTGAAACCCGGCGCTATTCTCACGGATGTTGGCTCGGTCAAGATGGCTGTCTTGCGCGACGTGGGGCCCCATGTTCCGTCAGGCGTTCACTTCATTCCAGGCCACCCCATCGCCGGTACAGAACATTCAGGACCAGAGTCGGGTTTCGCCGAGCTCTTTGATGGCCGCTGGTGTATCCTGACGCCGCCGCCCGGTGTCGATGCCGTGGCGCTTGAAACACTCAGCGCATTCTGGCGCGGTTGCGGCTCACGCGTTGAAATCATGGACGCCAAGCACCACGACCTCGTACTCGCCATTACCAGCCACGTTCCGCACTTGATCGCCTACAATATCGTCGGCACCGCCAGCGACCTCGAACAAGTGACGCAAAATGAGGTTATCAAGTTCTCAGCCGGCGGCTTTCGCGATTTTACGCGCATCGCATCCTCCGATCCCACAATGTGGCGCGATGTTTTCTTGAACAATCGCGAAGCGGTCCTTGAAGTCTTGGGCAGATTTTCCGAAGACCTCGCCCGTCTGCAACGCGCAATCAGATGGGGCGAGGGCGATATGTTGTTCGAACTCTTCACCACCACCCGTGCCATCCGCCGCGGCGTCATCGAAGCCGGCCAGGACACCCCCGCCCCCAACTTTGGCAGAGACGCGAAGAAACCAGGCTCGACGCCCTAAGCATCAAGGAAAAGGTGCAGGCGTCGGCAACAAGGGTTGCATCGTCATCACGCGTGCCGGTCCCAAAAAGACGTCCCCTTCCTCAAAGCGCAGCGGCACCGTGATGCGCCGCTTGGGATCGCCGCTCACAAAGGCCAACACGTCCAGTACGGGCTTGGCTGCCAAGTGCGTTTCCTTGGTGATCCAGCCGTTGGCCTCAAGTACTTCAAGAATGCGCGGATGATTGCCAAGCGTCAGCTTCAACCGCCCCTGCGGAAAACTGCGGGCGTCGAGTTTCAGCTCACCAACGGCTGCAACGCTTATTCCGCCCCACTCGAGTTCGAACCGCCTGATGTCAACCGGCGTATCGGTCTGTTGCCACGCCGCAATGAGAGCCGAACTGGACGCAATGGGAAGTTTTTCAGGCAGCTTGAGGCCTATGTCGATGTCAAAAAGCTGGATCGCAGGTCCAAGCGGCAATTCAAGATTTCCCTGCAGCGCCACGTTTCTGAACCGTGCCGCGACATCGATACGGGGCAATGCTTCGCTCTCACTGACGGCACTTAGCGTCAGGGCAGTCGACGCTTCCTCGACGATGAAGTTGAAATCGGCGGTATCAAGCTTTCCTTTGCCAGTCAGTCTCTGCACGTCAACAAGAAGAGTTTGGGCAAGCGCGCTGCTCGATGCGGTTAACCGCGCTTTATCCGCTCTCGCATCCGTTTCGATCCAACGCCCCTCACCGACGTAGAAGAGATGCTGTTCGCCTTCCAGCGAGAACTCGATGCTGTTGAGTGCCAGGGGCTGCATGTAGACGACGATGCGCTCACCGTTCCATGCAGCGCCCATGTCGGGTGCGAGTAACCGCATTTTTTTGAGTGTGCCTTCAACGCTATAGGGAAAACCTTTGACGTCCAGAGAATCCCAATCCAGATTGCGTCCAAGCGCACGCTGTTCTGCCTGCAGGGACACGACGTTTTCGCGCACGCCGTCGGCAACGATGCGCCACCACCACGCATACCCGGCAAGCACTAGCGCCACTATGGCAATTGGAATCAACAGCGCGGCAACAGGCAGATAGGGGCCCAGACGCGCACGCAGCCTGACCATCGCGCTCAAGAGTTGACCGGGCAGGGAGTTGAGCCAATTCACCACGTCACGCGAGATCCGGTGGCGCCATCACCCGCACCGTGAGTGGCCGCAACTCAGGCAAGTGTCGCAACCCTCAATGCGCGTGAGGCTGGGACTGCTGCAGCGGGGACAAAACTTGAAGGATTGGGTCAGCGCCCCGGTACTAAAAGACGCAGCGCTAACCGGTGCAGCCTCGCCGCGCGTAAATTCAGGCCCGCTGGGAAGGCGTTCTGCGATGCTCGCGGCCTTCGGCTGCGGGCTTGTATCCAATCCGGGCCTCGACAAGAAATTGATTGCAATCATGTGCTCCTCGATGACACCACCGATCGCCGCCAAAAGCGACGGCACGTATTGCCTGTTCACCCACTGACCACCGCGCGGATCGAACACGGCCTTTAACTCATCCACCACAAATGAAACGTCGCCGCCGCGCCGGAACACGGCGCTGATCATTCGTGTCAACGCCACCGTCCACGCGTAATGCTCCATGTTCTTGGAGTTGATGAAAATCTCGAACGGCCGCCGCCGGCCGCCTTCGACGATATCGTTGAGCGTGATGTACATGGCATGATCGGATTCAGGCCAGCGCACCTTGTAGGTCGATCCGGGCAGCGCCTCCGGCCGGTCCAGCGGGCGGGTCATGTAGACCACGCCGCCCTCTCCCGACACGGGTTTTGGGCGCGGTAAGACTTCTACCGGAGCAGGCTTTTGCACATCATCGATGCTCAAAATAGAACCGGTAATGTCGTTCGGCCTCCACGTCGTGCAACCTTTGCAACCTGTTTCGTACGCCCTCAAATAGATGTCCTTGAAGGCGTCGAATGAAATATCGGCGGGGCAATTGACGGTTTTCGAAATTGAGCTATCGACATATTTCTGGGTCGCGGCTTGCACCGCGATATGTGCGCCGGGTGTCAGGTTTTGAGCATTGACGAAATAATCGGGAAGTTTTTGCGCGCCGAACATCGTGCGGTAAAGCCGGTAGGCATAGTCTTCAACAAGCTCGTCGGTCTTCTCGCCGTTTTCACGCGTAATTTTGCGCTTGTAGCTGTAGGCAAACACAGGCTCGATCCCGCTCGAAACATTTTCGGCCAGCAATGATATCGTGCCGGTGGGTGCAATCGAGGTCAAAAGAGCATTGCGAACCCCGTGATCAGCAATCGCCCCGCGAATATCGGCGTCAACACTGCGTAGTGTTGGACCCGCCAAATACTTGTCTTGCACAAATAGCGGAAACGGTCCCTTCTCTGCCGCCAGCTCATTCGAAGCTGAATAAGCAGCGCGCTGAATTTTCTTGAACCACCGTTCGATCAGCGCCACCGACTCTGTACTGCCGTAGGTGGACCGGCACATGATCAGCGCGTCTGCAAGGCCGGTCACGCCCAATCCGATGCGCCGCTTGGACTTTGCTTCGCGTTCTTGTTGCGGCAGCGGATAATTCGAAACATCGATCACATCATCCAAAAACCGCACGGCAATGCGGGTGATCGCATCAAGCTCATTCTCGTCGAGCCGCGCGGTTTCGCTGAACGGGTCCTTGACCAATTTCACCAAATTGATCGAGCCCAGCAAGCACGCCCCATAGGGAGGCAAAGGCTGCTCACCACAGGGGTTGGTTGCCGCAATGCGCTCGGCGTACCAAAGATTGTTCCGCTCATTAATGCGGTCGATGAAAATAACGCCGGGCTCGGCGTAGGCGTAGGTTGACGCCATGATCCGGTCCCAAAGGCCGCGCGCGGAAACGGTACGGTAGATTTTGCCTTCAAACACAAGGTCCCACGCCAAGTCTTCTTTGACGGCACTCATGAATTTGTCGGTCACTAGCACCGATAGATTGAAGTTCCTCAAGCGGTCTTTGTCGCGCTTGGCTTCAATGAAGGCCTCGATGTCGGGATGATCGCACCGCAAGGTCGCCATCATCGCGCCCCGGCGCGAGCCCGCCGACATAATCGTACGGCACATCGCGTCCCAAACATCCATGAACGATACCGGGCCTGAAGCGTCGGCCCCGACACGCGTCACTTCTGCCCCAGCCGGGCGCAGAGTTGAGAAATCGTGCCCAATGCCGCCGCCTTGCTGCATCGTCAACGCCGCTTCTTTCAAGCTGTCGAAGATGCCGCCCATATCGTCCGGGATCGTTCCCATGACGAAGCAGTTGAACAATGTGACGGCGCGCCCGGATCCCGCACCGGCCAATACGCGCCCGGCCGGCAGAAACCGGTGCTCTTGCAAAATACGAAGGAACTCGTCACGCCACCGTGACCGCACCTCAGGCCGCTCCGCCAGCGCGACGGCCCCAGCGACGCGCGCCCACGTATCACGCATCGTTTCGTCGCCACGCGCAACACCCGGCCCCTTCAGCCGGTACTTCAAATTCCAGATCTGATGCGAAATGTCCTGAACCGATTCCATCAATCTGCTGACCCTGTGCGCGCAATCGAGCAATCTAGCCTATCGCAACGCATCGTACAAGAATTTGTTCTCTCTCTGTTCGAAAATCCGAACGCTAAGCCTTTCAGAAATTAACGAATTGGACCCGCGGCCATTTTAGACTGCCGAAGGTTTAAATCCGCCTTCTGCAAGCAAGCGCTTGGTAGCGTCTTCTAGCTGGCGCTCAAGTTCAGTCATGAAATTCTGCCGCTTCATGCCTGGCGGAATAGCCGGTAAGAACTCAACCACAATGCGGCCAGCCTTCGGCCAAGTACCTTTTCGTGGCCAATACAGGCCTGAATTTAAGGCGATCGGGACGCATGGCACATCTAGCGCCACATAGAGGGCCGCGACGCCCGGTTTGTAGTCCGTCGCTTCACCAGGCAGCTTGCGCGTGCCTTCAGGAAAAATCACGACCGGACGTCCGGCCAGCAATCGATCTTTCGCCGCTTTGATCATCTCGCGCAGTGCAGACGCATGTCCGTACCGGTCGATGACGATCATCTCATTTTTTTGCGCATACCAGCCATAGACCGGCACTTTCAGAAGCTCACGCTTCATGACAATGGCAGGATCCTTCAGCAGGACATGCTGCGCAATTGTTTCCCACATCGACAAATGCTTGACGGCAAAGATGGCAGGGCCGTGGGGTACATTCTCACGTCCGCGTACTTCAAAATCCAGTCCAACAATATGCTTGAGCCCCCAAAAACTGACTCCGGCCCAAATCTCCATGCCCAGCGTGACCGCCCGTCGTGGCATCAGCAACGCCGGCAGCCAGACAAGATTGAACAAGATCGACCAAGACCAAAAGAAAATCTGGAACAATAAGGCGCGCAAACCGGAGCTCACTTTGGCGCTAAGACCGTTTGCGGTGCATCGTCCGGGGGCGGCATGCCGGGTGCGGTTTCAATAGTAGCGGTGCCCGGCACCGGCGCAGGCTTGGTCCAAAGTCCCGACGCCGCCGCGACGCGGACCGTGGCCGCAAGATATTTCAGATACTCACTCGCCAGCACACCGGTGGTGTAAGGCTCTCGCCACCACTCGCTTAAATGCACGTCATCGGGAAACACCGGGTAAGTAACGAACTCTGTCTCAGGTAGCACGGCTTGAAGTTCCAATAGGCTGCGCGGCATGTGATAGCTCGCAGTAACTATGATCACGGTGCGATAGTTATGCTCGCTGACCCAAGCCGCAGTCTCTCCGGCGTTACCGATTGTATTTTCAGCACTGCGTCCAAGATCAACACAGCACAACGCACGCCGCGAGAGTCCGCCGACAGCATCGAACAGCTCTGCCCGCGTGGTGCCGGCATGTACCCCGGAAATCAACAGTCGTGCACCCTTGCCTTGATCCAGGAGCTCCAGGGCCGCTTGCAACCGCCCTTCGCCACCGGTCAAGGCCACGATAGCGTCCGCCCGGCCCGGATCCGAAGACGTGCGCGCAAGCGACCAAACAAAAACGGGAAAGCCAAGCACTGCAACAACGAAAGCCGCCACAGCCACACGAAACACGAGGCCGATCCATGCCCATCGTCTGGAAATTTCGTGCCGCAACTCTAATTCTCCGTCAGCAAGGCCTCGACGGCCGCATACAAGTCATCATAAACCGCCACCGGCAAAATGTCGTCAGGTAAGCCTTTTGCCTGCAATTCTGCGCCTTTTCCCGTTCGAACCAGGATGCGCCTGATGCCCAGCGCCTTGCCCGCCTGCAGATCCCTTAGCTGATCGCCCACCATCACAGCGTCATGTGGCGCCATACGAAAATGCGTCAAGGCCTCCAGCAGCATTCCCGGCTTGGGTTTTCGTCGTTCATGCTGCGACCAGGGCGGTTCAGTACACGTGAGCAGCAAATCCACCCGCCCACCGTCGCGCCCTAGTTCATCGCGCAGTTTTGCGTTAATGCGCTCGAGCATTTCTTCCGTAAACACACCACGCCCGACGCCCCCTTGATTGCTCACAACCGCAACCTTGATGCCGGAATTGTTCAGCCGTGCACAGGCTTTGGCCGCTCGCGCAATCATCTGGAGTTCGCCGGGGTGCTTCACATAGTCGGCCCGGTCCTCGTTCAGCACTCCGTCACGATCAAGCAACGCAAGTTTCATGGCATCCGGCCAAGCACGCGCAGCACCGTGAACCGCGCGGTCAACATCGCGATCAGGCCCATAGCCGCAGGCACAAAAAGCAACCACAAATAATGAAGGGGCGAGCTGACCAGTTGCGGCAAATATTGCGCGGCGACCGGCGATTCCCGGCCATCCCAAAAAAAGCTGCTTCCGATGAGTGTAAAGGCCGCAATCACCAGGCCCATGAATCCGCCCCGTATCCCAAGCCACAAAAAATGGCGCTGGAATTCGCTGGCGATAAACACATCGCGCGCCCCAATCATGTGCACGACCTCAACAATCTCACGATGCGTTTGCAAGCCCGCTTGCGTGGCAAAAATCACAATGGCCAATGTGGCAAGCGCAATCAGCAGCAGCACCGACCAGCCAACGGCTTCCGAGGATGCGGCAAATCCTGCGAGTTCGGCATTCCATCGCTTGTGATCATCAAGATGTGCGCCCGGCACACCATCCGCCAGCGCGCGCGCCAACCCCTCAAGCTCGACTTGCTGCCCGGGTGTCAAGGTCACCTCGATCAGCTGTGGCATAGGCAGGTCTTCAAGGGCTTTGCCATCACCAAGCCAAGGTTCGAGCAATGCTTTTGCGTCATCACTGGTAAGCGGCTTTGCAGAAAAAATTCCCGGCCACTGGTTGACCAGTCGCACGGCCTCTTTAAGTTGATCTGCGGGCGAAATTTGCGGCGACGGCAATAGCTGAACCGTCAAGGACCCAGACAGTCCGTCCGTCCATTCTGAAGCGAGGCGGCTCAAAGTCAAAACACCGCCCAGGGCCAGGCACGCCAAGAAGCTCATCACAGCAACAATCGTGTGCAGGGTTGCACCTGACGCGCTGTCTGCCGGCATCAACCCTGTTGGTGCATGACTGCTCACGCGCGCTTTACCTCGCCCAGAAGGTGATCGTGGGCCACACCGGTCGTCAATCGTCCCTCGCCCAACCGGAAAATGCGCGTCGAAGGCAGGCGCTCCAGGATGCGTTGATCATGCGTCGCGATCATGACGCAAGTGCCCAACCGGTTCAGCTCGATGAACAACCGAATGATCCGCGCACCAATTTCTGGATCGACGTTGCCCGTCGGTTCGTCCGCAAGCAGCAATTCAGGCTTGGCCACCACCGCGCGGGCGATCGCGACGCGTTGTTTTTCACCGCCCGACAACGTTGCAGGCTTGGCGTTCAATCTGTTTCCGAGGCCAACCCAGAGGAGTAACTCCTCAACTTCCGCCCGAAAATGCGACTCGTCCTCTCCCGTCACCAGGCGTGGAAGCGATACATTTTCGAACACGGTCAAGTGGTCGAGAAGCCGGAAGTCCTGGAACACCACGCCGATCCGGTGTCGAAGCGCCGGCAGCTCATCCCTGGGGGTAGAGGCGATATCCCGGCCAAACATGGAAATTGCACCACGCGATGGCCTCTCGGCCAGGTAGATAAGTTTGAGCAAGGACGTCTTGCCTGCACCCGACGGTCCGGTTAGTAAGTGAAATGACCCTTTCTCAAGTGAGAAGGAGATGTCGCGTAGAACTTCGGGTCCCAGCCCGTATCTCATTCCGACATTCTCGAAGCGAACCACCAATTAATCCTTTTGGGTTAATGGTTTAGGACAGAATATTGTGATCGCCCTTGCTTGCAGCTGCAAAAGCATTATGCCAAAAACCAAGAATCGACACGGGCCATAGCCTGGAATGATAATAACCTGTCCACACTGCGCAACTCGTTATCTTCTCGAGGCTGGAACAGTACGGCCTCCTGGCCGACAGGTCCGTTGTGCCCGTTGCCAGCACATGTGGTTCCAAGAGCCCAGCCAGGATCTGCCCACGCCAATTCCAATTCCCGTTGAGGAGCCAGTCTATACGGGCCCGATTACTGATCGTTCACGCATGCTTGGGCCGCCACCGGCGGAACCAGCGATGCACTCTCTACCTCGTTTCGAGGCCCCGCCACCACCCAAATCATTCGAACCGACTTTCGCCCCGCCGGACTCAATGACGGCGCAATTTGGCAACCGGCGGCGTGAGAGTTCACGGGGAATGGCCGGGTTGGTGATTGTATTGGCATCTTTTGCTCTGTTTCTCCTGGTTTTTTTGTCTTTGCCAAATGAGATAGCAACATATTGGCCACAAACGGCGAGCCTCTATAACGCGCTTGGCTACGAAGTAAATAAAAGCGGCTTCAGGATCGTAGCCACCCAAACACAAGAACTTGCCAACTCGATCCCCATCATTGTTATCAAAGGGCAAATCATCAACGAAACCGGGAGAGAACTCGAAGTCCCCAGTGTCAGGCTTTCTATACGCGACCGCGCCGGCCGTGAACTTCACAACTGGATTGTTCGTGCCGACCAAGACCGCCTTGGACCTCGTGGCGAAGGTTCATTCAGCGCCCGTCTGGAGAGTCCACCCGCAGACGCCTATGACCTGGAGGTTCGTTTCGCCCGAGAAGGTGAGCGGTGATCACAGATTTTCAGCTTGAACCGTTATTTTCTGCCAGCACAATTGCAGCGCGCCTCACATCTCTCGCGGGCGAGATAGCTGTTCAAATGCCCTCCGAATTCGTTGCCATTGCCATACTAAAAGGCAGTTTTGTTTTTGCCGCCGATCTCGTTCGGGCACTCGCCGCCAAACAGATCAATCCGGAAGTCGATTTCATGACTTTGGCAAGTTACGGCGCGCAAACGGTGTCTTCAGGCAATGTCCGGCTTTTGCGAGACGCCGAAATCGGTGTGGAAAATAAAGATGTTCTGCTGATTGACGATATATTGGACAGCGGGCGCACCCTTCAATTTGCACGGAATCATTTGTTGGCCCGTGGTGCAAAATCGGCAAAGGTGTGTGTACTTCTGGACAAAACAGCGTCAAGACAGCAAAAACCTGAAATTCTTGCCGATTTCGTGGGCTTTTCCTGTCCTCAAGCGTTTGTTGCGGGGTATGGAATGGACTATGCCCACAAATGTCGCGGATTGCCTTTTGTTGCTATTTTGTGTCACTAGCGAATCTGGATAAAATTTGATGGCCAAAATCCTGATCGCAGAGAACGAGCTGGCGCTCAGGGAATTTATTGCCCGTGGGCTGGAACAACGTCGCCATAAGGTAAC
>JANOFD010000386.1:0-3916 GCA_031413455.1 Rhodobiaceae bacterium | reverse complement strand
GACCGCGTCGAGTACATCGGGCCCTTGAGCGCTGCGGGCAATTTTTGGGTCCACATCGCGTTGCCCATCAATGATGAGGAGTTGAGCGCGTTTGGTGGTATGTACCAGGTACCAGAAACTGGGGGTGTCGATATGGGTATGGAACCAATCCGTTATACTTTTCAGTCCGAAATTGTCTGTCATGCCGCCATCGGCAAGATGCACGTAAGCCGCATCACCCGGCCTTGCATAACAAGTTGTTGCCGTCTCCAGGAGCGTTTTTGACCGGAAAAACTTGTTGTCTTGAGGGACGGCTACCTCCGACGAGTCATCAAGAATGGATTCGAGAGGAACACAATCGCTTTTCTGTTTGAATATTTCAGAGAGTCTGACATTTCGCTTTGGGTTGCAGCGATTGCCATCATCTCTATCGGCATGATTGTTTCTAAGATTGACCGTAGACAGCACCACCGGAAATGCGTTTGTGCCCGCGAGGGCCCACCCGAGAGGAAATTCAGAAAGGTCCGCGCAAATGAAATCGAAGCCGTCTTGGGAGTAGGGAAATGTCAAACCGCGCGTAAGGTCGGTCGATGAGAGCAATAGATATGGCGGCCCCTGGTCATATAGATCGGCGTAGATTGCACCATTCGGCCGATCATCCGTTGGCTGCGCGCAATATGAGCGGAGATCTTCTTGTTCTTCGCTGGCGGTGAGTAACTCACCTTGCTTCTTTGGGCGGTACTGGTTCCCGGCCGGCATTCCGAACAGTCTTTCAGAAAAGAACTTTGCCATCACATCGTTCGAGCCATAGCTTGAGTCGATCAGCCAGCCCCAGTTCCATGGGAAAAAATACAAGCCTTTGATCTTCCAACCCGTATCCTCGTACAGAAAACTTTCATACCCGCAGGACGCGTTTTGCTCGGGCAAAAACGTGTTATTGCGGTGTAGCGCATAGTAAGACGCGGTCATGGCGCCACCGGACACTGCCGAGATCAAGTCGATTTCTTCCAACAAAGAGCGCGGAGTGAATTCGGCGGCCTTGTCCGCACGGCGTGCTTTCGGCAGATCGATTGTGACCTGCTGCAAAGCTTGAAAAACGCCATAGGCAAAGGCCGCCGATCTTTTTCCTCCGCCCGAAAGTGCAGCGATGATCAACGCATCTTCGGATTTACCATCCTTGGTGGAATCGCTTTGAACCAATCCCGGTTGGTAATTTACGCAGGGCTCCCACTCACTCCCAGGTACGGTTCGCTCCTTGGGTAGCTTGTCTATCTGGACTTGCGAAATGACTTGCTTTGCGCAGCCCTTCTTGTCCCCGGCTTTCCGCTCTGCGGCAGTTTTGGTCAGCGCCATCTTTTCCGATAGCGGCGGCTTGGGTGTTACGCAGGATGCTGCCAGCGTCGCGGCGGCGAGTATCAGTGCTGCCCGCGCGAGCTTTAGTGCCTTCCCGGTGGGAAAGCGGTTAATTGGATTCATTTTTTGGTGCCCCCCAGCCCCAATCGCATTCACCTGCGGATATGATGAAAAATCCCCAGGCTCCCGGGTGCGAGTGAACGACTAACAACTGTTGGCTGCAAGATGGGGAGTGTTGCACCCGCGCCGCAAAGCGGTTGAGCGGCCGGGAAAAATTCACCTCGCTGGATGCAATTTTTGACAGGCGTGCAGGATTGCCACATTTGCCATTGGAGCCATCGCAACCTGCAGGTTGTGCTTTTCATTGATGCCGTACGGCCCTAGGATTGCGGGGCCTTGCGCTTGATAGGGGAAACGGGTTTCGTCCGCGTCGCATATGACGATTGAAACAAAAGACGCGCCTGCTCAAACTCCGTCAAAGGGGTTTTCGCTTAGGTCACGGTTGCTGGGTATTCCCACCGAAGGAACGCCTGACCCGTCATCGCCGGATGCCGCAGAGGCATCCGGAGCGGACACGCAGGCCGAAAACACATCGGAGCATGACGTCGCTGCAGCGAACGCGGCGGGCGAGGCTGCGACTGTGGCCCAGCCTGCCGTTGCCGACGATGAGAGCGACGAGGGGGAAGAGCCGCCGCGTGTGGGTATGGCCCTGGCGCCGAAGCGCTCGCTGTTGTCGATGGCGTTTGGGCTTGGCGACAAGAAAGCAAAAATCGAGAAAGCCAAAGTTGACGACCCGGAGATTGTGGAGCCCGCAGCGCCTCATGAGGCGGACGCCGAACCTGCTGCGGTCGAAGTCGTCGAGGAGCTGCCGGAACCTTCCGCGCCGGAGCCGGTAGCGTCTGAACCCGTTGGCGAGCCGAAGCGCGGGCGGCTGTTCTCGATGCTGCGCAGCAAAACGCCGGTGGCTGATCCGGTTGACGAAACCGAGGAGCCGCACAAGGCTCCCCCGCCTGCAGCTGCAGAGCACGCGCCGTCGCCGATAGAGGTTGAAGAGGTTGCGCATGTGCCGCCGCCGTTCGTGCGGTTTGGCGCGGTGACCAAAACCTATGACGGCATCAATCTGGTCGTCAAAGGTCTTGATCTGGACATTTCAAAAGGTGAGTTCCTGACACTGCTGGGTCCATCGGGATCGGGCAAGACGACGACGCTGATGATGCTGGCCGGGTTTGAGCAACCGACCTCGGGCAATATTTTTCTCAACGGCGTGTCGCTGACGGAAATGCCTCCGCACAAGCGCGGTCTTGGGTTCGTGTTTCAAAACTATGCCTTGTTTCCACACATGACGGTGCAGGAGAACGTGTCGTTCCCGCTTGAGGTTCGCCACATTCGCGGCAGCGAAATTAAAGCACGCGTTGCGAAGGCGTTGAGCATGGTTGAGCTGTCGGGCTTCGACAAACGCAAGCCGCACCAACTGTCGGGCGGGCAGCAACAGCGGGTCGCGATGGCACGGGCGCTGGTATTTGATCCAGAACTTGTATTGATGGACGAGCCGCTGGGGGCGCTGGACAAGCATCTGCGCGAGCAAATGCAGTATGAGCTGAAACGGATCCATCGTGAGCTTGGCGTCACCGTTGTCTATGTCACGCATGACCAAGGCGAAGCGCTGACCTTGTCTGACCGCATTGCCGTCTTTCATGAAGGTATCATTCAGCAACTGGATACGCCGACACGGATCTACGACCAGCCTGCGAACGCCTTTGTTGCGGGCTTTATTGGCGAGAATAACGCGCTGCCGGGCAAGGTCATTGCGATCCAAGGGGCAGAGTGCGTGTTCGAGTTGATCGGCGGTTCGCGGGTGCGGGCCTTGAACGGCAACTGCGAAACGCCGGGCCAGCAAGGCGTCATTTGCGTGCGGCCTGAACATTTGTCGATATCTGCCGAGACGGCGCCCGGGGGCAATCACGTTGCGGCATTGATCGAGGATTTCATTTTCCACGGCGATCATGTGCGGGTGAAATTGTCGGCGCCCGGCATGAGCGAAATTTTCGTGAAGACGCCGGCGCGCGGTGGGAAACTGCCCGCCAAGGGCGTCGCCGTTACGCTTGTTTGGGACCCGAATTCTGCGCGTGCTTTTGTTTCTTAGAGTACCGGATGCAACTTACAATCTGAATTGAGGATCTGTCATGGGCCGTACGACCGCTATCATCATCGCTGCCGCCGCTGCCGTTGTCATTCTGGCAGGTGTGCTGCTGTTCATGCTTGGACGAGGCACTGAAAAAGACGTCAACCAGATGGACGACGAGCTGAGCGAAATGAAGTTGCCGGCGTCAGACGGCGCAAGCCCTGCGCCGAGCGCTGTGGCGGCACCGGCGACGGGCGATTCACTCGTCGTGGTGTCATGGGGTGGCGCCTACACCAAGAGCCAGATCGAGGCTTATCACAAGCCGTTTGAAGCCAAGACGGGCGTGAAGATCAATTCCGTCGATTACAATGGCGGCATCGCCGAAATCAAGGTTCAAGTCGAAGCCAAGAACGTGACCTGGGACGTCGTCGATATGGAGCTGGCCGATGCGCAGCTTGCCGC
>JANOFD010000385.1:0-1262 GCA_031413455.1 Rhodobiaceae bacterium | reverse complement strand
AAGGCGTGGTGATCGAGGCAGTTGAATTGCGGCACGGTGCTGAACGGTGCGATATGCCGGGCTGCGTTGAGCTTTGGCCTGCAGTGACGCCACCGGATTTGCCGGAACGTATTGGTTGGGACGCGCCGCGGGACCGTATTTCCGGCAATCATCCTGTCGTGACCCTGGCTCAAAAGATTGCGACGCGTGTGGGAAAGTGGCTGCAAACCGGCGCGCCGGTCTATGACAAGCACCTCAAAAAATTCAGGCCGATGTCCGCTGGCGATGTCATGGTTCTTGTCCGGCGGCGCGGGATGCTGGCAGAGGAAGTTATCCGGCAACTCAAACGCAATGGAATTCCCGTTGCAGGGGCCGACCGGCTGAAGCTGGCCAAGCACATTGCGGTGATGGATCTGATTGCACTCGGCCGCTTTGCCTTGTTGCCGCTTGATGATCTGACATTGGCCACGGTTCTGAAGGGGCCGTTGTGCGGTGTGGACGAAGAGGCGTTGTTTGATTTGGCGCATGGCCGCGGCAAAGCGCGGTTGTGGGCGGTGCTGCAAGACAAAGCCAAAAGCGGCGATGTGCTCTGGGTTGGCATCCACTCGTATCTGAAGCTGGTGATTGACCTGGGCCAGCATCTGCAGCCGTTCGAGTTTTATTCGAGCGTTCTGACCGCGCTTGGTGGTTGGACAAAGCTGTTGGCGCGGCTTGGATATGATGCGGCAGATCCGGTCGAGGAATTCCTGAATATCGCGATGGATTTCGGCCAGACGCGCACGCCATCGCTTGAAGGCTTTCTGCATGCGCTTGAACATGCCGAGACTGAAATCAAACGCGATCAAGACCGCGGCGACAGCGCGGTGCGTGTTTTGACCGTGCATGGCTCCAAAGGGTTGGAAGCGCCGGTGGTCATCTTGCCGGATACATGCACCACGCCAGGACACGGGTCTCATGACAAGGACCTGCTGCGGGCTGGCGACACACCGTTGTGGAAGTTGCTGTCTCAGCGCGACGACCCGGTGAGAGCGGCGGCGCGTGAAGAGGGCAAAGCCGAACGCATGAACGAGTATCGGCGGCTGTTGTATGTTGCGTTGACGCGGGCCCGTGACCGGCTGGTGGTGTGCGGGTACGAGAGTAGCGATAGAGCGCCTGATCCAGAGCGCTGGTACGATTTGGTCAAGAACGCCATGACCCGTCTTGCGGCGGTCGAAGTCGAAGACGATACCGGTGACATGATATTGCGGTTTGGAGTGCTGCCGGAGTTGCTCCCGATTGAGGCG
>JANOFD010000384.1:0-5446 GCA_031413455.1 Rhodobiaceae bacterium | reverse complement strand
GGAATCTCGGCGCCGAAATCCTCCCCGTCGCGCGGCCCCGTCGCGCGGCCCAGATTTTCGCGGATCGCCACATATTCCATCTCGGCGGTGATGATCCCGGCGCGCGCATACTCGAGCTGCGTGATCGCGCGGCCCGCCTTGGCGCGAAACGGTTTGCGCGAAGCGGGGAAGGGCGCGACCAGCCGCTCGCCGCTCGCCCCGCCATTGTCTTCGTCTTTTACCGCGCGCCCGTCGTAACTTTCGACGTCGCCTCGCGCCAGCACCCACTGATCGCGCAAGCGCGGCGCGCCCGCGAGAATGTCGTTCTTGGCGCTTTCGTCCGTGTACGGACCGGATGGATCGTAGAGCTTGACGGGCGCCTCTTTCGCGCTCGGATGCAACGCCACCTCGCGAAACGGCACGCGCAGATCTTTGTGCCGCTCGCCCGCGACGTAAATCTTCCGCGAGCCAGGGATCGACCCCGTTGTCACTTGAAACAAAGGCTTGGTCTGAATGTTCATGGCCGCGTGCGATCCTTTGGTCAGAGAGGGTCTGATCGGACGGCCAGCGAATGGGGATGAATCGCGGTGAGCGCAAATCCGAATCCCTCCGCCGGTACAAACCGGATCAGGTTCAAAGGGTCGCGGGTCATACCGCCTCTCAGCCCCTCAACGGGGCCCCCCTTCGGACGAGGCGCACTTTCTGCCGTTCGCCAGGCGGCGTCAACGCGTAAATCTAAAGCGTCAAACCGCCTCGCTCTCAGGCTTGCGCGCCCGCGATTCCGCCATCGTCTTCATGGCTTGGCCCAACCGGCCATCTAGTTCGGCAACTTTTGAACGCAAGACCGCAGCTTCGTCGCGGGACTTTGCCGCCTCATGCAACAAAGCCTCAAGTGACACAACCCGGCTGCGCAGCGATTGCTGTTCCATCGTGGATTGCGACGACGCCATGAGGCGCTGCTCGACATCGGCAAGCCGCGCTTTGAGCAGGCCAACATCTTCGCCTGTGCCGCTTTTATCTGCGGCGGCAAGCGCTTCGCTCAATCGCGTTTCAAGGCTCACGATTTGCGCGCGCAGCGTTTGAGTCTCGCCGGCTTGCCGACGCTCTTTGTCAAGCGACTGCTCAAGCTCGGCATTTCGCGCGGCAAGCCGCCGCGTCTCATCGTCGTTGCCTGCGGGACGCTGCGATTCAAGTTCCGTGATCCGTTGCCGCAATGAGGCCGCCTCCGCAGCACGCAGTTCGGCGGCCTTCACTCGCGCCTGCGCCTGCGCCTGCGCAAGAACCTCGGCCGCACGCCGCTCGGCCGCGTCTCCTCTCGCGACAGCCTGGGCAAGCTGCGCCCGCAACGCACTATCGTCAGGCGCAGGCAGCACCGTCTGCGGCCGCGGTGCCTCGGCGGCACGCCGCTCGGCCGCGTCGGCTCTTGCCTCTGCTTCGGCAAGCTGTGTCCGCAAGAAATTGTCATCCGCAATCTGTATCATCGGCAGCGTATCAGTCCCTGCCGCACTAGGCGCTGCCACGACCGCAGAAAGCCGCGTCTCAAGCTCGGCGATGCGATGGCGCAGCGGGTCGGTTTCTTGCCGTGTCACCGTGATCGATTTGCTCAACGCCACTTCGGCCTCCGCAAGTTTGTCTTGCAGGTCGGCCACCCGCGACCGCAGGCCATCGCTCTCGCGCGCCGCTGAAAACCCCGTGGCAAGTCTTGCCTCAAGTTCCTTCACGCGGGCCTGCAACGTCCGCGCGGCATCGTTGCTGCGTTCGCTGCCTTGCCCGGCACTCACCAATTGCCGTTCAAGTTCACCCAAGCGCCCCGTCAAGCTCTGGGCTTGCTGCACGGCACTGTCGCGTTCCCGTGTGGCATTCGCAAAACTCGTTTCCAGCTCGCCCGTTCGGGCTTGCATGGACTGGGTCAGAAGAAGTGACTGCTCGCTGCCCTTCCCGGCCTTGGCAATTTGCAGTTCTAGTTCCCGGCTGCGTGTCATCACCGTTTGGGCTTGTTGAACCGCCCCATCGCGTTCCCGGGCGGTAGTCGCCAAACTTGTTTCCAATTCGCTCACGCGGGCTTGCATTGAATTGGTCAGCAGGATCGTCTGTTCGCTGCCCTTGCCTGCATGCGCGATTTGCAGTTCCAGTTCTTGGGCGCGCGCCATCACCGATTGTGCCTGCTGTATCGCCCCATCGCGTTCCCGCTCAACAGTCGCCACTCTGGTTTCCAGCTCACTCATCCGGGCTTGCACGGATTTCGTCAGAGCCGCCTGTTCGCTGCCTGCGCCCGCTTTTGCGATGTGCTGCTCCAACTCACGGGCCCGTGCCGCCGTGTTTTGAGCCAGCTGTACCGCACCATCGCGTTCCCGGCTGACTGTAGTGAGGCTCGCCTCAAGCAGCGCTATCCGGGCTTGCAATGATTTCATCAGATCATTGGACGTCGCATTGCCTTGTCCGGCATTCGCGATCTGTCGTTCCATCTCGCGCGATCGCGCCGTCAAGCTCCGCATCTGCTCAGCCAGCCGCTCGCGTTCACGTCCAGCCTCACCAAGCAATCCTTCCAGCTCCAGCACCCGCTGGCGCATGGACTCGTCTGGCACAATCTGGGACACGCCAAGGTTCAAGGGTGCGGGCGCGGCGGCAAGGGCGTCGGCTTTGGCTTTGTACTCGTCCCATTTCGCGCGGGCTTCCAGATATCGCGAACGAAAAGCGTCAACTTCGGCTTTCAGTCTGCCACTTTCCTCGTTCAGGCGCTTTTCAGCTGTCTGCGCGACCGACAACTCGCGTTCGAGCTGGGTCATGCGACTGGCCACTTCCTCGCGGGCCGCGACCCGTGAAGCGCGCGCGCCCACCGGCAGCCCCTCCAGCTCAGCCAGACGCAATCTGTATTCCTCTATTTCCTTTTCAACCGCGATCGAACGATTGCGCGCGTCATGGGCTTCAGACTCGAGCTGCGCCTGATGCTCGGACTTCTGATCTCGTACCAGAAAATGCCCGATCACAATGCCTATCAGACAGGCGATCGAAAGGAACAAAGCCATCTGTGCAATCAAGTACATCATGGCATCGACAGCCTGTTGCTCATGGCACCACCGAAAATTCTACACGCCGGTTGAGCGATGTTTCGTCGGCCGCAGCGTCCGGATCGGGTTGCGAGGATCCTGCAGCGACGACCGCAATGCGCCCTGCCTCCACGCCTTTGTCCTTCAAATACTTGGCCGCCGCACTGGCCCGCTTGCGGCTCAAATCCGTGGCCGCTGTTTCCCGATCAGTCCCATCGGTATGTCCGGAAATCTTGAGCTTGAGTGTGGAACACGCCATGGCGGTCTGCGTCATGGTTTCCAGAACTTTTAGTCCTGAAGCGCTGAGTGTAGCAGACCCGCTTTCAAAACGGATGATATTGCTGCGCATCGCCTCGTCGACCAATTTCTGGCAGTCGGCGGCGGCCAGCCTTTGCACCGGCGGTTGCGCGGTCAGGGCAGGCTGAGGCGCTTCATCAGGCGGCGGCAAGTCCGCGCTATTGGCAAGTGACATTTCCGCTTGCCCTACATATGGCCGCTTCACATTTTGCAAGGCCTCTAAAATCGTGGCATGCACCGCAGCATCCGGCGATTGCCCAAATACTTTGACAACAGTATCTTCAACGCGCGCTTCGCCACTCTGCAAGCGCGCCAGCTGTTGCAGGCTGACAGTAGCAGCGTCCAGCCAATCGCCAGTCGGCTGCCCGCCCGCGACGGCCATTTGATCTTCAACGCCGCCTGGAAAAAGCTTGAGTGCCTCTGCGACCAGGGCTCTGCGAAAACGCTGACCGGGCACATAGCCTTGCAGGCTCACGCGCCGACCTGCTCCCAAAATGGCTTTCCACTCATACGGTTTCCTGGGCGCGGCAAGTTTGATCTGTTCGGCCTCGACTTTCGTGATTCCGCCCCACCAGGTGCCGCCGGGGCCCGCCGCATGCTTGGCCGCCACAATCGCGTCTTCGCGGTCCGCCTCACTTGGCGCCAGACCCGACAAAATCGCCTTCTGCCCATCCATTTCCACTTGCGCCCATTCCGCGCCCGACCCTTTGAGCGCAGCCTCGACTTGACCCTGCAACTTGGCCGGAATGAATCTTACGCTGCGAAGCAGACCCTCGCCGCGTTCGAAAAAGATCGCGAAATAACCGGTCACGAGCATCGCCGCGATACCGGCAAAAATAATCCACCGTGACATGACTAACCCAAGCCAAAAGCAGCACCGCGCCCCTCATCCCAAAAGCACGCCGAAACCTGAGGCCTTCCCTTTGGCGACCCTTCTAACACTTGTGAGCTTCAGGGTGAACCATTCGAGAGTAGAGCGGTAAACGCAAGCGCAACGCGCAGGAGTTGCAGCCCCAGCAGTTGATGCACGCAGCGCTCTTGCCTATCCCTTAACCAACACTCCGGGGAGTGAGTCGGTTAACTGGGTCAAGAAGATGCAAAACCTGATGACAAAATATGGCTGGGCCGGATACGCAGGTGCAGCAGCACTCGTACTCACAATCGGTGTATTGATTTTCGTGTTTTCGGGCTCCAGCGAGCAAACACCTCAGACGGCGGACTTGCCGCCCGTTCAAACCGCAGACGTACAGCCTGGTTTTGTTGGCCAACAACCGTTTGGCGCCTGGACGCTGGTTTGCCAGAACCTGAAACCGAAAGATCCGGCCGCGGCCACCGCCCAGACATTGCCAAAGCGCCTGTGCCGAACCAACGCCAAAATGGTCGTCACCGGTCCCAACAAAAAGGCTCTGTTGGCAGCAGGGTTCAACGTTTTGATGTTGGATACCAAGAAGACGCCCGCGATCATATTCCGCCTGCCGCTCGGCGCCCGCGCCGCCGCGACCATCGGCTTTGCCATCGACAAGAACACGATGTTCACCGCTCCCCTGAAGTGCTCACAGAGGGAATGCATCGCCCAGGGCGCGCTGCCATCTGAAGCGCTGGCGCAGATGCGGCAAGGTCAAACGCTCAAGCTGATCTACACCATCAAAGACAAGACTCAGAAAGACCGTAAAGTCCGCGTCGATCAATTGCTGCACGGCTTCCGCCAGGCCTACGACGCCATGACGAGTGCAATGGCGACGTAGTGACGGGCCAAATCTGCTTCGTCACTGGCGCAAACAGCAATTATTTTTGGTTGGTCAATGCGGCCGTTGAGAGCCTGAGCGGGCAAGCGCCGGACCTCGACATCCGCATCATGGATTTCGGATTCACGCCGGAACAAGCCAGCTTCTTCAGCGCGCAAGGACGCTTGCTGCCTCGCCCGTTTGAGATCCCCGGCAACCTGCATCCTTACACTCTAAAAACCTGTTTCGGCCTTTATGCCCGCGAGCTCCCGTTCAAGAACTTCGCCTGGTTCGACAGCGACATGCTCTGCCTCGATCCCGCCATCTCAAGCGTCGCCTCGCTATTTGACGATATGACGGCAACCGGAAAGAAATTTGCAGTCTGTCCGGATATGGGTC
>JANOFD010000383.1:0-2356 GCA_031413455.1 Rhodobiaceae bacterium | reverse complement strand
GAAGGCCGCAGATGTTCTTTACAACGGCATCAAGGTTGGCGAGGTCACCGATCTAATGCTCGACCCCAACAATCCCAGCAATGTTCTGGTGCGTATCCAGGTCGGGCGTTACACGCCGGTGAAGACGGATTCCTACGCCAGCCTCGAGACGCAAGGCTTGACGGGCGTCGCTGCTATCCTGATTGCGGGCGGGGGGCCAAAATCCAAAAAGCTTGAGGTCAAGGCCGATGAAGACTATCCGGTGATTGAGACGCGCAAGTCGACGTTTCAGAAATTATTTGCGGGGGCGCCGGAACTGATCAATCGTGGCAATGCGGTGCTTGACCGTCTGACGACCTTCTTGAGTCCGGACAATGAAGAAAAGTTTGGCATGACGATCGCGCACGTTGAGCAATTGACGGCAAACCTCGCCAAAGCCTCCAACAAGTTTGATTCCATTGCAGCCAATCTGGATAACATCATTGCGGGCGATGCCAAGGGCACGCTGGCGGATGTGCGCGGTGTGGCAGGTGAAATCCGGCAGATTATGGCGGACGCGCGCGGGCCGTTGCGTGACTTCGCGCGGCATGGGTTGCCGGAGTTGCTGCTTGCGGTCAGCGATGCGCGGCAGATGATCGCTTCTGTCGACCGTGCGGCGCAGCGGCTGGAGGCGAGTCCATCGTCTCTTATTTTTGGTGACAAGGCAGTTGAGTACAAATCTGGAGGCAGCCGCTAATGCGTTTTTGCCGGATTGTGATTGTGGCGTTGGCAGTGGTTGGATTGTCAGGATGCAGCCTGCCGAATTTTGGCGACGGGCCACCGCCTGACCTCTATGTGCTGTCGCCCAAAAGTACGTTTCCGGACGACCTGCCGATGGTTGCGTGGCAACTGGTGGTGGACGAACCCTCGACAGCCAAGGGCATCGACACTGACCGCATCGCGATTGCGCCTTCACAATTGGAAGTCAAATATTTCGGGGGCTCGCGATGGGCAGACCGGGCGCCGCGGATGCTGCAGCAACTGCTCATTCAGTCGTTTGAGAATACGGGCAAGATCGTTTCGGTTGGCCGCCAAAGCATCGGGCTTCGGTCAGACTATGTATTGAAAACGGAACTGCGCGAATTTCAGGCCGAGAAAACGCCGGAGGGCGGTACGGTTGTCCGCGTCCGGCTCAATCTCAAACTGATCCGGCCAGCCATCGGGCAGATCGTGGCGTCGGAGAGCTTCGAGTCGGTCAAACCGTCGGTGAGCGAAAATGTTCCCGATATTGTCAATGCGTTCGATGAGTCCGTGGGTGCCGTCCTGAAGCGGGCGGTCACGTGGGCGCTGAAGGCCGGCAACGAGAACAAGGACAAGCGGCCCAAAGATTGGGATTAATTGGGAGACGGGTTGGAAAATGTTCTCTACTGTTTCAATTCGAACAGCATCAGCAGGTTTTGCTGCAGGGGGGCGTTGAAGTTGTTGTCCGAGACCAGGTAAACCAGCGTTTCGCCGTTGGCGCCTTGGCGCAGCGACAGGCCTTCCATGTTGTCGATGTTGAAGTTCATCGCGGCGTCGGCGATGACTTCGCCGTCGAGGATGGCATTGGGCTTGATGGACTTGGTCTGGATGTGGCGCATGGAAAAGCCGACTCCGCCGGTGGAGCTGAAGCGGCGCTCAAGGGTCAACACGTCCCCGTTTTCAAGTTGCTGAATGTCGGTGAGGTCGAAGGGCATGCGCCGGCGCAGGGTGAGCGGTTCGGCGCTGTTGGTCTTGGGGTTCAACAACCAGCCCTTGAGATCACCCGCGTCGTTGTGGAAGGATTCGGTGATCGCGAGGATGCGGCCGTCCTTGAGTTGAGCGATGGCTTCGAGGCCGCCATTGTCGGGCGCCTTCTTGAGATCGGCGGGCGTAGTGAAGGGCGTGGGTGTTGCTTTCAGCCCTTTGGCGCCGAAATTGTAGCGCCAGATGCGGTGGTTGCGTTCGAAGCTGACCAAGACATCGCCGTCGAGCGCGCCGGTCAGTCCTTCGGCGTCGCCTTCTTTGCCTGACATCGGTTTGCCGCTGGCGTCGAGCAGAGGGGCAATCTCGATGCCGGTGGCGCCAATGAGGCGCTTGCCGCGATAGATGAGTTTGCCGGTTAGCCAGTGACTGGAGTCGGTGATTGCGAGGAAGCGGGCGCCATCGGGTGAGACAATGAGGCCGGAAATGCCGCCGAAATTACTGTCGGGCGAGGTCAGGCGGAGCGTGCCCAGATGAAAAAGTCTGCCGATCGAACTCGCCGCGTCTTCGCCGGTGGCGATGGGCACCGGCTTTGCTTCGATTTGCAATGGCCGAAGCTGCTCATCGGCGCAGGCAGCGACTCCCAGGGTGCAAAATGCGAGAGCGATCAGGGCAA
>JANOFD010000382.1:0-12154 GCA_031413455.1 Rhodobiaceae bacterium | reverse complement strand
GCTGGCCTGCGCGCATCTCCGCGATAGCTCCAACCCATCTCGCCCTCCAAAAAAAGCAGAAAGGCGCTTGAATCACAAATCAGTCTGAATTCAAATCAATTGTGTGAATGCCGTAGCCCGCAAGCGGGAGAAGGGCAATACGTTGGAGGCAACACGATGGAGGGGTTGACACGTGGCTGTTAGTTCTTTATATGTTCCTGTCAGTGCTTGACATCGTGAAAAAAACTGGCGCGGCCTTGGGGGTAGGGGTCCGCCTCGTGAGCCCGCGCGAAAAGTTATTGCGGGTGAGTGTCCGGAATTGCGTCTTCGAGGCGGCGAAATCGACGCGAAATTCGGGGACTGAACTGTGGGGCAGACAAGCGCTTACGCTGTGAACAGGACAGCGTGAACAGTGTTCTGAGGCAGTGTCCTGTGTCCTGTTTGTCCTAAATGTTTTGGCGGTCTGCGGCGTGATTTTGCAGGATTTTGAGACAGGTTTTTTTACAAACTCCAATAAGTCAGGGTTTTGGGAAGGGTTTGGGGGTCGAACGCCGATTTGACGTCGATGAAGGTGCCTTCAGGTTTCAATTTTGCCAGCAGCGGCGTTTGGCCGCCGAGATATTCGCGATGCGGCACGGCCAGGATGAGGGCGTCGAGGTCTCTCAGGGTTTCAAACGGGGTGAGGGTGAGGCCGTACTCGTGCAGGGCATCCTGGGGCCTGGCCTTGGGATCGCTGATGGTGGCGTGGATGCCGAAATTTTCGAGCTCCCTCGCGATATCGGGGACACGGCTGTTGCGGATGTCGGAGATGTTTTCCTTGAAGGTCAGGCCCAGAATCGCCACACGGGTTTTGGAGAGCGGGGTAGGGTGGCGGCTGAGGAACCTGACCAGGCGCTGGGCGATGAAGGCACCGACGCCGTCGTTGATGCGCCGGCCGGCGAGGATCACATCGTGGTGGTAGCCTAGGGTTTCGGCTTTGGTGGTGAGGTAATAGGGATCTACGCCGATGCAGTGGCCGCCGACGAGGCCTGGTGCGAAGGGCAAGAAGTTCCACTTGGTGCGCGCCGCTTTCAAGACATCGGTGGTGCGAATGTCGAGGCGGTCGCAGATCAGGGCGAGCTCATTCATCAGGGCGATGTTCAGATCGCGCTGGGTGTTTTCCAGAACTTTCGCTGTCTCTGCAACTTTGATGGAGGGCGCGATATGAATACCAGCAGGAATGATCGCTCCGTAAAGGCGCGCAAGGGTTGCAGTGGTTTCTTCGTTGCTGCCGGCAACGACTTTGGTGATAGTTTGCAGGGAATGGTCTTTGTCCCCTGGATTGATGCGCTCTGGCGAATAGCCGAGGAAAAAATCGGAACCGCATTTCAAGCCGGATGCTTTTTCAAGAATGGGAGCGCAAAATTCTTCGGTCAATCCGGGATAGACTGTTGATTCGTAGACGACAATTGAGCCGCGTTTGAGGGCGCGTCCGGCGGTTTCTGACGCTGCTTTCAAGGGACGCAGATCGGGGCGCTTTTGTTCGTCGATAGGTGTTGGAACGCAGACAATAAAAATATCGGCGCCCTTCAAGCCGGTTTCGTTATGGGTGAGGTTGAGTTGAACGGATTTGAGTTCTTCGGGAGAAGTTTCGCCGGTCCAATCTTCGCCGCGCGTCAGGCTTTCGATACGCCGGGTGTCGATGTCGAAGCCTATGGTGACTGGGAACTTGGCGGCAAAGGCGAGGGCGACGGGCAGGCCGACATAGCCCAGACCCAGAACTGCAATCGTTTCGCTCATGGCGCGTGTCCTGTTGATCTGGGCATAGGGAGAAGCGTCTCGCGGTCTGTCAAGATGTGCGGCGTGGCAGGCAGATGAGTCAAAACATCGATCTGGCGCGATGGTTTCGCCCTGAGAATTTTTTGTTGCTCTTGTTTTTGGGGCTGCTGGCCTGGGCGCCTTTTCCCTATGGCTCGAACCGGCCTTGGGCGGAGCTGGCGTTGGGGTTGGGGCTGGGCGTAGTCTTGATGTGTTGGGCGGGGGTTGCGCTCAGCGGTTTTGCGGCGGTGACCTCGCTGGCGCGGCAGTTGGCGCTGCCGGGTGGCTGCGTTGGGATGGCTTTGGGGTGGGCGCTTTTTCAGTCCATTGATTTGGTTGAGCTTGATCGATTGACTGGACTGACTTTGAGGCCGCTCGCTCATCCCGTCTGGGCGCTTTCGGGTGCGGCTTTGGGCAAGGACATCGGGGCCTTCATATCGGTGGATCCCGAGAAGACCCGGGAAGCAGTGTTCGCTGCGGGCCTGAGCGTGGCGTCGTTTCTGATCGCGTTTGGTCTGGCGCGCGAGCGTGAACGAGCCAGTCTCTTGTTCAGTGGCATTGTCGTGCTGTCGCTGGCCTATGCAGTGGTTGCGATTGCGAGTTTTTACCTGCACATCGATTTTCAGGCGTGGCTCATGCCGGATGCGAGGGCCGATTATGGGCGGGTGTCGGGGCCGTTTATCAACCCGAACCATTTTGCGACGTTCCTGGCACTGGGCACGCTTGCAGCACTGGGAATTTTCGTTGAGACGTTGCGGCAATCCATTATCTGGGACCGCGGCTGGCGATTGGTGGTGCGGTCTGGCATTCACACGCTGACGGGTCCGAGCGCGCTGCATCTGGTTGCCATTGTGATTATGCTTTCGGCCTTGCTGCTCACCCAGTCGCGCGGGGGAGTGATTGCGTTTCTGGCGGGAACGCTTGCTTTGACGTTTATGCTGTCGTTTGGACGGGATTTGAGTCAGGGGGAGGCTTCGGGCCGGCGGGCGATTGTGGCTGTCCTCGTCGCGGTTCTGGGCACAAGCCTTGCGGTCAGCGCCGATCCGTTGCTGAACCGGGTGCAGACGTACGGATTGAACGACACGACGCGGACATCGCTGGCCGACTCGGCGCTCAAGGCCATTCAGACCGCGCCGTTGGTTGGGCATGGGTTTGGTGCCTTTCAGCGTTACTATCCGATTTTTGCCGACGGCTCGGTTCGGGGTGATGTGGACGAGGCCCACAACGACGTGCTGGAGACTTTGGCGGATCTGGGGTTGCCAGCGGGCCTAGCTTATGTTGCGGGACCGGTTTTGCTGGCATCGATGTGCTTTGCGGGGTGTTTTCGAAGGCGGCGTGATCGTGTGTTCCCGGCCGTTGCATTGGCTGCGTCCGTCGTGGTGGGTTTGCACGCATTTGCGGATTTCGGTTTGCAAATTCCAGCGGTGGCCGTCACGTATGCGGCGCTTTTGGGCACGGGTGTCGCACAGTCCTGGCGAACAAATATGGACCTCGTGCGTTGAGGGTTTGACTTGACTCCGGAGGACCGCGTGTCTTTTGTCCCCGCCGAAAGCAATTTTGAGGACCTTCATGAGCCGCGCTCTCACTTTTCCTGGTCAAGGTAGTCAAGCCGTCGGTATGGGGCAAGCGCTGGCACAAGCGTTTCAAACTGCCCGCGAATTGTTTCAAGAGGTCGATGAGGCGCTGAAGCAGCCGTTGTCACGATTGATGTGGCAGGGCCCGGATACGGACTTAATCCTCACCGAAAATGCTCAGCCGGCACTTATGGCGGTGAGTTTGGCGGTGATGCGGGTGTTAGAGGTCGATGGCGGTTTTCAGTGGGGAAAACACACTTCGCACGTCGCCGGGCATTCGTTGGGCGAATATTCGGCGCTTGCGGCTGCAGGCGCGTTTTCCGTGGCAGATGCCGCACGATTGCTGAAGGCGCGCGGGCTTGCCATGCAGCGCGCTGTTCCAGTCGGGATGGGTGGAATGGCAGCCCTGCTGGGGGCCGAACTGTCTCAGGCCGAAGAAGTCTCCCAGGAAGCGAGCCAAGGTCGGGAAATCTGCTGCGTCGCAAACGACAATGCGCCGGGGCAAGTTGTGATTTCCGGCCACAAAGCGGCGCTAGAACGGGCGGCTGAGATTGCGAAAGCCAAGGGTATCAAACGGATGATAATGTTGCCGGTGAGCGCGCCTTTTCATTCGCCGATGATGGCACCGGCCGCGCGCGAGATGGAGGATGCCTTTGACAGGGTCAGCATCAGGCCGCCGCGCGTACCCGTCATCTCGAATGTCAGCGTAAAGCCTGAAAGCGATCCTGCGGTCATTCGACGATTGCTTGTTGAGCAAATTACGGCGCGCGTGCGCTGGCGCGAAACGGTTGAAAGTTTCAAAGCGCTGGGGATTAAGTCCATCGCAGAGATTGGATCTGGTAAAGTGCTGATGACGATGGCCAAGCGGATTGACAAGGACTTGCCTGGTGTTTCGATTGAGTCACCGCAAGATATCGAAGCCTTTTTGAAGGCGATTTAAGCCGAGGGATCAGTCGCATGTTTGAACTTACCGGCAAGACGGTGTTGGTTACCGGCGCGAGTGGCGGCATTGGGCGCGACATTGCGCGGATGCTGCACGCCCAGGGCGCCACGGTCACGCTCTCGGGTACGCGGCGTGAGGCGCTGGAATCGTTGCAGGGCGAACTCGGCCAGCGGTCGCACATCGCGGTGTGCAATCTGTCGGACGCGGCGCAAGTCGACGGGCTGCCAAAAGTCGCTGAAGGCCTTATGAGTGGGCTCGATATTCTTGTCTCCAACGCTGGAATCACGCGCGACAATTTGTTCATGCGCATGAAGGATGACGAGTGGGATGAAGTTATCCGCGTTAATCTGACCGCAAGTTTCCGGCTTGCGCGTGCAGTGCTTCGGCCAATGATGAAAAAGCGTTGGGGGCGCATTATTTCGATCACGTCGGTTGTGGGGGTAACGGGTAACCCCGGTCAAGGAAACTATGCGGCGACAAAGGCCGGCCTGATCGGTATGTCGAAATCGCTAGCGCAGGAAGTCGCGTCGCGCAACATTACCGTCAATTGCGTGGCGCCAGGCTTTATAAAATCACCGATGACAGACGGTCTGAATGAGCAGCAACGCGAAGCAATCATGACCAGGATTCCCTCTGGCCGGCTGGGCGCAGGGAGCGACATTGGCGCGGCGGTTGCCTATCTTGCCAGCGAGGAGGCGTCGTATATTACGGGTCAGACGCTGCACGTGAATGGCGGAATGGCTATGATTTGAACGGCTTAACCCTGTTGGTTCGATAGTTGGCAAGTCTGGCGTTGGTGTGTTACGAAACCCGCAAATCCGCGCTTGAGGTTAGATTCTCCTCAGGGGTACCCATTCTGGGACGTTAATTTCTTAAAGGACGAAAAAAATGAGCGATATCGCCGACCGTGTAAAAAAGATCGTCATCGAGCATCTCAATGTGGAAGCTGAAAAGGTCTTGGAGAATGCAAGCTTCATCGATGATCTCGGCGCAGACAGTCTCGACACTGTCGAGCTCGTTATGGCTTTTGAAGAAGAATTCAACGTCGAAATTCCTGACGATGCTGCTGAATCGATTGTGACGGTCGGAGATGCGGTCAAGTTCATCCAAGCAAAGTCTGCCGGCTAAAGCCGCTATCCGCGAATCTGGCGGGGTCTGGTGAAACGATGCGGCGCGTTGTTGTAACGGGATTGGGATTGGTCACGCCGCTAGCCTGCGGCGTTGAAGACTCATGGGCACGGCTCGTTAAAGGAGAGTCGGCTTGCCGTAAAATTACGACGTTTGAAACCAATGATCTGCCCGCGAAGATTGCCGCGAATGTGCAGCGGGGTGATGGCAGCGAGGGAGCCTTCAATCCGGACCATTGGATGGATCCGAAGGACCATCGGCGTGTTGATGATTTCATTGTCTTTGCGATGGCCGCCGCGAAGCAAGCATTCGCAGACTCAAAGCTCGTTCTGGATACGGAAGACAAACGTGACAGGGCTGGCGTCATGATGGGGTCGGGAATTGGTGGGCTCAATGGAATTGCCGAAGCTGCGTTGACGCTGCATGAAAAAGGCCCGCGCAAGATCAGCCCATTCTTCATTCCCGGGCGATTGATCAACTTGGCATCAGGGCATATTTCAATACAGCTTGGTTTGAAGGGTCCCAACCATGCCGTGGTGACAGCGTGTTCGAGCGGCGCGCATGCGATTGGCGATGCGGCGCGCATGATTGCGCTGGACGATGCGGATGTCATGCTTGCGGGAGGCACAGAGGCTGCAATTTGCCGATTGGGGATAGCGGGATTTGCCGCTTGCCGCGCGCTCTCAACCGGATTCAATGACGAGCCGCACCGTGCATCGCGCCCTTATGACAAGGATCGCGACGGATTTGTGATGGGCGAAGGCGCAGGCGTTGTCGTGCTTGAAGAATTTGAACACGCCAAAGCGCGAGGCGCAAAGATTTACGCAGAGATTCGTGGATACGGCATGTCTGGTGATGCCAACCATATCACCGCTCCGGCCGAAGATGGGAATGGTGGGTTTCGCTCCATGCAGATGGCGTTGAAGCGCGCTGGGCTGATGCCTTCGGACATTGATTATGTTAATGCGCATGGGACATCGACGCCGCTGGGAGACGAGATCGAACTTCGTGCTGTCGAGCGGCTTTTTGGGAATTCGGCTGATACTGTGTCGATGTCTTCTACAAAATCTTCGATCGGGCACTTGTTGGGAGCAGCAGGGGCTGTGGAGGCAATTTTTTGTATTCTCGCGCTTCGGGATCAAGTTTGCCCGCCCACGTTGAATTTGGATCACCCCTCGGTTGAAACAAAGATCGATTTGGTACCTCATTCAGCGAAAAAACGACGGATTCGAGCGGCTCTCTCAAATTCTTTCGGATTTGGCGGGACAAATGCAACTCTGATTTTGACGTCGGCCGATCAATAGTTAAGATTTAGCATCTCGCACGTCCCCCTCACGCGGAGCTAAAATTTGCGATCCATTCTGCGCGCATTCCTGGTGCTTATCTTCCTGACAGCCGCTGTTGCTACAGTCGGCATTTCTTATTTTTGGCACGAATTTCAAGCGCCTGGACCTGCGGCCTTGCATGGCGAATCAGAGACTATCGTGGCTCTGCCTTCCGGAACCGGACTTGGTCAAATTGCTGGAACTCTTGAGGCCCGGCGCGTGATTTACAGCAGCCTCATATTTCGTGCTGGAGTCATGTATTATGGGCAAGCGTCGGCGCTGAAAGCCGGTGAGTATGCTATACCGTCCGGCGCGTCGCCCATGCAGATCATGCAGCAATTGATCGAAGGTAAGGCGATTGTCTACAAGCTGACTCTGCCTGAAGGCATTACGACCGCAGTGATTGTTGATTTGGTTCGCAAGCACGTGGCGCTTTCCGGCGAGGTTTCGCTCGCGCCTGACGAGGGCACATTGCTGCCGGAAACGTATGTTTTTAATCGCGGCACGTCTCGCGACGGGCTGATTCAAAGAATGCAGAATGATCACGCTGCCGTGGTCAGTGAACTCTGGGTCAAGCGGGTGCCCAATCTGCCGTTTACAACAAAAAATGAAGCAGTCACGTTAGCGTCGATTGTTGAGAAAGAGACCGGCGTTGCCAGTGAGCGTCCGCGGGTTGCCGCGGTATTCGTCAACCGCCTGCGCAAAGGAATGAGACTGCAATCTGATCCAACGATTATTTACGGTCTGACGAAAGGCGTGCCGCTTGGCCGTGGAATCCGGCAGAGTGAGCTTGAGAAACCGACAGTCTACAATACTTATGTGATTGATGGTTTGCCGCCCACGCCAATAGCGAACCCCGGAAGGGCTTCGATTGAAGCCGTCCTCAATCCTGCGCCGACTGATGATTTATACTTTGTTGCCGACGGTACTGGTGGGCATATTTTTGCGAATAATCTCGCGGATCATGAGAAAAACGTGCAGAACTGGCGGCAAATTGAACGTCAACGTTCCGCTTCGCCGGGTCGTTGAGATACTGCACCTTCTCCAGTTTCGAATGATCGGCTGGACGAGTGCTGCCGGCAGAACGAGGTAACGATGACTCTTTCGAGCATGACAGGATTTGCGCGAGCGCATGGCTCCCATGGACTGTGGCGTTGGCATTGGGAAGCGCGCAGCGTAAATGCACGGGGGCTGGACGTGAGGGTGCGTTTGCCCGACGGCTTTGAAAGCCTGGAGCAGCCTGCCAAAATTCTGGCAAATGAGCGTTTCGCACGTGGAGGTGTGTCGGCCTCCCTTACGATCGACGCTGATCCCAATCGCGGCAGTATCCGCATCAATCAAGATGCGTTGCAACAAATTTTGGTAGCTATGCAGCAACTTGAAGCAACCGTGAAAACCGAGCCGCCCAGGCTTGACGGCATATTGGCGCTGCGCGGTGTGCTGGAAGTGCAGGCACCAGTGACTACGGAATTTGAACTCGGTGCGCGGGATGCGTCCCTGCTGACCAGTTTGGCAAATGCTTTCGACTCACTCGTGCTCGCACGCCGCGAAGAAGGCGGCCGCCTGGATGCAGTACTTCGCCAGCACGGTCAAAAAATGAGAACCTTGGTCGGCGAAGCGGAGCGGTTCGCAGCGACGCAACCTGAGCAGTTTCGTGCGAAGCTGAAGGCGTCTCTTGATCAAGTGTTGGTCAATCATACTGGGCTGAGCGCTGAACGGCTTGCTCAAGAAGTCGCTGTTCTTATTGTACGCGCGGATGTTCGTGAGGAAATTGACCGGCTCAAGTCGCATTTGGCGCAAGCTGACGAATTGTTTGTAGGCAAAGGTTCGCAAGGGCGCCGGTTGGATTTTTTGGCGCAGGAGCTCAATCGAGAGGCAAATACGCTGTGTTCCAAGTCGTCGGACATTCAGTTGACGCGCATCGGCCTTGAATTGAAGGCGACGATTGATCAGCTTCGGGAACAGGTCCAAAACGTCGAATGAGCGGGAATGTCCAGATTGGCCGGCGAGGGATGATGCTGGTGCTTTCGTCGCCCTCCGGAGCGGGAAAGACAACGCTTGCCAAGCGTCTTTTGACTTTGGATTCAGCCTTCACGATGTCGGTCTCGGCAACTACCCGGATGAAACGACAGAGCGAAGGACATGGTATTGATTATCACTTCGTCACGCAGCAGAATTTTGAAGATATGATCCACCGCGAAGAGTTTTTGGAGTTCGCGACTGTATTTGGGCATTCATACGGCACACCCAAGGCCCCTGTGGAACAGGCGGTGCAGGCGGGTCTTGACGTGCTGTTCGACATTGATTGGCAAGGGACCCAGCAATTGCGGGAACGCGCGAGAGAGGATGTTGTCAGTGTTTTCATTTTGCCGCCTTCACGCGCGGAGCTCGAGCGCAGACTAAACGTTCGCGGACAAGATTCTGCAGAGGTTGTTGCAAAGAGAATGGCTAAGGCCAGTGATGAAATCAGTCATTGGGCCGAGTATGACTACGTCATCGTCAACGATGATATCGAGGCGGCGCTTGTCAAGATCGTGCGCATAGTCGAAGCCGAACGCACCAAGCGCGTCAGGCAGACCGGGCTTTCCCAATTTGTGAGATCGTTGGTTGATTAGAGGCGTCGCGCGAACGCTCGAGCCAGGGCGGTGAATCCTTCTACGCCGATCTCCTCAGCCCGCGCCGTCGGGTCGATGCAGGCCTCGTCCAAAAGTTCGTCGCTCATTGGACCGAGGGTTTTAAGGCTTGACCGCAACATTTTGCGCCTTTGACCGAACGCGGCGGCTGTGACGCGTTCCAGCAGTGCCGGATCTGCTTCCCCCCGCGGCTCTGACAACAGGGAAAATCGAACGACAGTGGAAGTCACTTTAGGCGACGGCGTGAAAGCGCTACGATGCACGTCAAACAATATCTTCGGATTGGTACGCCACTGGCTGATGACGGACAGGCGGCCATAGGCGGAATTTCTTGGTGCCGCGACAATCCTTTCGGCGACTTCGCGTTGAAACATCAGCGTTAGGCTTTGATACCAAGGTGGCCACGGATGGGCTTTGAGCCATTTGATTAGCAAAGGGGTGGCGACATTGTATGGAAGATTTGCAACTACGCTTGCACGTCTTCCTGCCAAGACCTGGCGTTCATCGATATCCAATGCGTTTGCCGAGATCACGGTCAAGCGATGTGGGTAGGCGGTTGATATTTGCTGAAGGGCTGGCAGGCATCGATCATCGAGTTCGACCGCGATTATGTGCGAGGCGCCCTCCGCCAACAGGGCGCGTGTCAGGCCGCCGGGACCGGGACCAATTTCCAGAACGATGGTGTCGTCGAAGGGACCTGCTTCTCGAGCAATTCGGCGAGTTAGATTCAAGTCGAGCAGGAAGTTTTGGCCAAGAGATTTGCGGGCGCTTAGTTCAAGGGACGCTATCACGGCTTTCAGCGCGGGGAGACCATCACCCGTGGTCATGTTGTTTTTGTGTGCTGCAAACCAATACTCTCAGCTAGCCTTAAGGCTGCGAGAAGGCTTGCCGGGCTTGCGATGCCTTTTCCGGCAATGTCAAATGCGGTGCCGTGATCCGGCGACGTGCGTGCAAACGGCAATCCCAGGGTCACGTTCACGCCCCTTTCGAAATCCAGTGTTTTAAGGGGTATTAGGGCCTGGTCGTGATACATGCAAATGGCGGCGTCGTAACGGCTGCGAGCGGTGCGATGGAACAATGTGTCAGCGGGAAGGGGGCCGGATACCGTGATATTTTCTGATTGGAGTTGGTGAACCGCGGGCTCGATGATGGTGCGCTCTTCATCACCCATGGCTCCATTTTCGCCTGCGTGCGGATTGAGTGCAGCAATTGCCAATCGGGGCTGTGGAATACTAAAATCGCTTTGCAACGCCTTGTGCACCGCTCGCGCGGTTGCGATGACAGAGTCAGTGGTGAGTGCTTGAATGGCGTGTGCCAAGGACAGGTGCCCTGTTACGGGCACGACACGCAATCCATCGATGACCAGCATCATCACAGGCTTCGGACAGCCCGAGAGCGAAGCCAAATACTCTGTATGACCGGGAAATTTGAAGCCAGCGGCATACAGCGTGGCTTTGTGTATGGGGTTGGTTACGACCGCGAGTGCAGCGCCGGATTGGGCAAGCGTGACGGCTTTTTCGATGGCTTGTATTACGGTGGCTGCGTTGACGATTTCCGGTGCGCCGTATTTAGGTTTTGCCGCCAGATGCAGTGGCAAGACCGGAACGCCTTCGTGAAATCGGGTGATGGCTTCCTCTATAGAAGCGATTTCAACGATGTGGGTATGACTTTTGAGCTGGTGCGCTTCCGCGCGTAGCCAGCTTGGATCGCCAATCAGCGCAAACGGTGGAACCGGCTGTCCATCCGGGGCGTGCCATGCTTTTAATGCAATCTCACCGGCAATCCCTGAGGGTTCGCCCATGGTGAGCGCAATTGGCCGACGGCGTGCCGTCATCAGGCGTTCAATTGTCCTTCATCTCTATTGTTGCGTCGCGGCGGAGGTCGCGAAGGTAGCGGCGGGCAAGCATTGAGAGTTCCTGATTGAAGAGGCGGTTTTCGATCTCTTCCTTGGTCACGTCGTCAGCAGGTTTGACCACGGATTCGGCTTCAACCGTCACTGCGGGTTTCATACCGCCGTCGCAGATGACATACATTTCAATGCCGGTTGCACCACGAAGCGGAGGTGTCGATCTGCCGTTGGGGGTTTTTTTCAGAATCTCAATAAATTGTGGAGCCAGATCCTTGATCGTGACAGGACCGATCATGTCAAATTTTGCACCGCGCGACTTGGCAACTGTGCCGGCAGTAGCGCATCCATTTACAGTGCGCATGATCTCCACGGCGTTTTGGCGAACTTGTTCTTCCTTGGCCTTGGCTGAGCCTTGAGCCAGTGGCACAGACAATCTTGCCAAGGTGATGACCGCCTTCATTTTTTGTTCAACTTGGGGTTTCGACGGTGATGGAGCGGCCTGAGCCGTAGCACCTGCGGCCAAGCGCTTTTGGCGCAAGCCAAGTACATAATATCCACCCGGTGCTCTAATGGGGTCTGAGATGGCGCCGGGCACCATGGTTTTGACTTGTTTGCCGAGCGCCTCGGGAAGGTCGGCGAGTGTTACCCATCCGATATCTCCTCCGTTTGAGGCAGATGAGGACTGACTGAACTGCCTGGCAACGGCAGTGAAATTTGAGCCCGAGCGCAACTGCCCAAGAATGCCTTGCATGTTTTGTTTCACTTGCTCTTCTGCGCCTGGAACATCAACAGCGAGGTAAATTTCGGACAAGAGGTACTGGGGTTGCTTTGACGATTCTTGCGCAAGTACAAACGCGCCGTCGATCTCTTCGTCGGAGATTGTCACGCGTGGAGCCAGCCGTTGCTGGATTAGTTTTTGCCAAGCC
>JANOFD010000381.1:0-6644 GCA_031413455.1 Rhodobiaceae bacterium | reverse complement strand
CCCCAGCCATTACGGCGACACCGAAGTCAATATGGCCGAAGCCCACGCGAAAATCGTTTCGCAAAACGCAAACGGTCTTTTGCTGACGTTCCAGGCCGATGTGCCGGGCAACACGCGAAACGCTTATGAGAAATTCGTTTCCATCGGGTCGTGGTGGGATGCCAGCCATTCGCATTCCGGTGAAAGCAAAAACTTGTCGATGGATGTAAAAAATGGCGGCTGCTGGTGCGAGACATTGCCCAACGGCGGCTTTGTCAGACACATGGAAATCGTACACGCCGCGCCGGGTAAAACGCTGGTGCTGTCCGGCGGGTTGGGGCCGCTGGCCTTCATGGGCGTTTCGGGCGCGATGGTGATCACGTTCGAGAAGAAGGATCACATGACCCGCGTGACGATGAAATATTCGGTCGGCGGTTACGACGCGGCAGAGTTCAAAGACATGGCCAAGGCCGTAGATGGCGTGCTGGGAGCAGGCTTCAAACGCTATTCGAGCTTGGTTTCGACTGGAAAGCCCTAGATATCTGCCTCACACTTAGTGCCGCCGAACCACTCCTGAGGCTCACCGCTGATGCAGCGTAAACTCACCGCGATCCTGTCTGCCGATGTTGTTGGCTATAGCAGCCTGATGGAGCGTGACGAGGCGGGGACGCTTGAGCGGTTGAAGTCCAACCGCGCGGCGATCTTCGATCCGCAGGTAGCAATCCATGGTGGACGTCAGTTCAAGCTGATGGGTGATGGGGCGCTGGTCGAATTCGCCAGCGTCGTCGCCGCCGTCAATTGCGCCTTGGCGATCCAGGAAGCGACTGAGCAGGCCGATGCCCGGCCCATACGCTATCGGATCGGTATCAACCTTGGTGAGGTTATCGTCGAGGGCGACGACATTTACGGCGAAGGCGTCAACGTGGCGGCGCGGATCCAGGCGCTGGCGCCGGTCGGCGGCGTGGCGCTGTCGCGCGTCGTCAAGGATCAGGTTGACGGCAAGACGGCGTGCGTTTTTGAGGACATGGGCGAACACAGCGTCAAGAACATAGAGCGGCCGGTGCATGTGTTCGCCGTCCGCGCGGTCGAAAGCGGAAGTAAGGAAATTCAGAAAGCGGAAGCGCCTCGCAAACTCTCGATTTGTGTTCTGCCGTTTGTCAACATGAGTGCGGATGCCGAGCAGGAATATTTCAGCGACGGCATCTCCGAAGACATCATCACCGACCTCAGCAAGGTCTCGGCGCTGTTCGTGGTTGCGCGCAATACCGCTTTTCAATTTAAGGGCAAGAGCATCGATGTTCCTCAAGTCGCGCGCCAACTGAAAGTCGGCCACGTTCTTGAAGGCAGCGTGCGCAAATCCGGCGGCCGGGTGCGGATCACCGCGCAGCTGATCGACGGGGCAACGGGTGGCCATGTCTGGGCCGAGCGCTTTGACCGCGATCTCAACGACATTTTCGCGCTGCAAGACGAAATTTCGGAGGCCATCGTCAAAGCCCTGAAACTCAAACTGCTGCCGGAAGAAAAGCAGGCTATCGAACAGCGCGGCACCGACAATGTCGAAGCCTATAACCTGTTCCTGATGGCGCGTCAGTCCTACGTCACCGGCTTTGAAAACGATAGCCGGGAAGTCGAAGGAATTGTACGACTTTGCAAACGTATCACCGAAATCGATCCGGATTACGCGCGCGCCTGGGCGCTGATGGCGCTTGGCCAAATGTTGCTGCGATTCCTGCACGGTGGCAGCGGCGAGGACGGACTGACGGCGGCCGAACGCGCGCTTTCTCTCGACGGGACCCTGGCTGAAGCACATGCGGTGAAGGCCAGAATCTTTTCCGAGAGCGGCCGTCAGGACGAAGCCGCGACCGAGATTAAAATCGCCCTGCGCCTGGACCCCGAATCCTACGAGGTCAACAGGTCCGCCGCCTATTTGAGTTTCAGAGACCGGCGGATGGAGGACGCGATCCGCCATTTCGAGAAGGCGATGAGCCTGGTCGGCGCGGACTTCAGCTCGGCGGGCATGTTGATCAGCTGTTACAATGCGGTTGGCAATTCGCAGGCTGTGCTGCGGGCGGCGCAAATCACGCTTGAGCGCACCGAAAAAGTTTTAACGCTTGATCGCAACAACGGTACGGCCATCGGACATGGCAGCAACGCTCTGGCGGTGCTGGGTCAGGCTGAGCGCGCGAAAGAGTGGATGAACCGTGCCCTGCTGGTCGATCCCGACAACTATAACATGCGATACAATTTTGCCTGTTCGCTCGCCGCCTATTTGAAAGACTCCAAGGCCGCGCTTGACATGCTGGATCCGGTCTTCGCGCATATGTCGACGGGGCTTTTGATGCATGCAAAAGTCGATCCGGACTTCGATCACATCCGTGACGATCCACGCTTCAAGGCCATGATTGCCGCCGCCGAAGCGCGGCTGGCGGAAGCAGGCTGATGCAACGCAAGTTCACCGCCGTCCTGTCAGGCGCACAAAGGCCCCCATCGCCTGCAGCCCACCTTCGCTAAAGCTTCGGTCGGCGCAGCCACTTCGCCCGCAAGCGGGGGCAGTCAGAAAATCTGGTGTCTTCCTCCGCTTGCGGGGGAAGCGCCTGTGCAGCCCTTGTGGCTCGCAGGGGGTGGGGGTTTTGGCGCGCTTCTTGAAGTTCGTAATTTGTTCTTGACATGACTTTGCCCATGAACTATATACAGACGAGCGGGAGTCTGGTGGCTGTCGGCGGGTCAAATCACCAAGGCCCCGCACTTGTCGGGGTTCGTAAAACAAAAAAGGAGTCCACTAGATATCGTATGTTTTCCTGTCCAGTATGTCCTGGAAGCACAAGGAGCCACACGCTGTGCGTAAACAAACGCAGCGAATGTTACGGTTAATTCCGCAGTTTCAGGCCAATGTTACGCTGTTACGTCAGAGTGCGAAAAAATTATGCAACGCGAAGAGTTCACAACTCGTCTGCAATGCGTGCTCGCAGCAGCATGAGGCGCAAGGCCCAGAGGCGGAGTGCGGGAATGGGAAATTTTGGTGGCAGGCCACGCAGAGGTGCTGGCAGTTCGCGGGAAATTCCCGTGATGCGATTTGAGAGTTCGCGACCGGCCCAGGTCATGAAGGCGACGCCGTTGCCGTGACAGCCAAAGGCGTAGGAAACTGAAGGGTCGGACTCGAGTTCGCCAATTGCCGGGGTCAATCGTCTGGTGGCGGAGATGAAGCCGCGCCAACTGTGTGTGATATCGGCGGTGGCAAAGGCTGGAAACATTTTGGCTCTGCGGCGCGACAGCAAGGCAGTCATGGCCTTCAGGCCCGACGGCGCACCTGTCGTGTCACCGCGTCCTCCATATATCAGGCGATTGCCGGGTAGCATTCGCAGATAGGCCAGATGGGCGCGTGTGTTGGAGGCGGGGGCTTGGGTTCTCCAGTGTTGCTTGGCCAATTCTTCGCCGGTGAGCGGGCGCGTTGAAACGATGTTGGACATGACCGGCAGCACGCGGCCGTAAAGTTCCGGCACGAGGTCCTCGGGCAGCCAACCGTTGGCCGCAATGATCACGCGTTTGGCGCGGATTGAGCCCTGGGCAGTGGCGAGACGGTGTGTGCCGTTTTCGTGGTGCCATGACACAACGCGCGAGTGGGCATGAAGATGCGCGCCGCGTCTTGTGGCGGCCTGGGCGAGGCCCAAGCAATAGGCGAGGGGGTGTAGGCCAAATCCTACCGGTTCAAAAAGGGCGCCGAACTGCTCGGTGCAGGCGAAGGCTCGGTTTTGAAATTCACTCGCTGAAACGATTTGCGCCCCGACGCCCAACTTGGTCATGAGGTCGGCTTGGGCTTGCAGCTCATGAATGCGATTGGGTTTGTGGGCGAAGGTCCAGACGCCGTCGCCCTGCCTCTTCAAGTCGATGTTTTCTTCCTGTGCGAGCGCGCCTACCAGGTGCACGGCGTCGATGAGGCTGCGGTAAAACGCGAGGGTATCGTCTTGGCCGTAGATCGTGTTAAGTTCGGCTGGACCCAGAAACGACGCGCCGATGCTGCAGAAACCACCATTGCGGCCCGAGGCGCCCCAGCCGATGGCCCCAGCTTCCAGCACGCGCACACTGATCCCGGCGCGGGCGAGATGATAGGCTGCCGACAGGCCGCAATAGCCGGCGCCGATAATGGCGACGTCGGTTGTTTCATCGCTCTCGAGGCGAGGTGCTTGGGGCGCGGGAAGCGTATCGCGATCCGTTTCCCAAAGACTTTCGACGGGCTTCGACCAGTCATAGAGCGCGTCGCGATATAGACGCACCTGCTACCTCTTGCCGGTAAATGCGGCGTCATCGGCGTAAGGAAACCACGAGGTGTCTTCAGGTGTGGCGCTGGGATTGATGACCACGAATTTGGTTGAGCGGAATTGCTCCAGGCCTTCGGAACCCAACTCGCGGCCGACGCCGCTACGCTTGCGGCCACCGAAAGGAGCCGCATCGTTGTCGAGGAGCGGGTTGTTGACCCAGACCATGCCGCAATCGATTTCATCGACGGCGCGCATCGCCTGTTCGAGGTTCATGGTGTAGATATTTGCGCCCAAGCCATACTCGGATTGATTGGCGAGCTCTATCGCCTCGTCGAAATCGTCGACTTTGACCAGCGGTGCGACGGGCCCGAAGCTTTCGTTGTTGACGATGTCCATCTGGGGTTTGACGTTTAAGAGCACTGTTGGTTCAACGAACCAACCGCGATTGAACTCTGAGGGGCGAGCGCCGCCCGCGATGGGTTGGGCGCCAGCGTCGATCGCGCGTTTGAGGATCGCTTCATAGCGATCGCGCGAGGCGCTGGTTGCCATCGGCCCAAGGTCAACTCGGTCCAGCCCGTTGCCGATGCGCAGTTTCCTGGCTTCCTGGGCGAGCTTGTCGGCGAACTCGTCGTAGATTTTGTGATGAATATAGAGCCGCTCTGCCGACGTGCAGACCTGACCACAATTGATGAACGAAGCAAAGGCCGCTCCCCGGACGGCGATGTCGAGCGGTGCGGAGGGCATGACGATGAAGGGATCGTTGCCGGAGGTTTCCATGAGTACGGGCTTGAATCGCTCACCACACAGGCGGCCGATGATCTGGCCAGTCGCTATCGTGCCGGTGAAGGCGGCGCAATGCGTGCCGTTGCTTTCAAGCAGGCGCGTCACGACTTTGGGGCCACCGGTGAGGCATTGAACGAGACCTTCCGGCAATGGGGCGAAGGCTTCCATCATCAGGAGGGTCGAGAGCGAAGTGATCTCGGACGGTTTGATGATGACAGCGTTGCCTGCACCCAACGCCGCTGCGGCTTGCCAGGCAAGCAAGAGCAGCGGGTAGTTGTAGGGCATGATGAGGACGGCCACGCCCAGCGGCTCTTTGATCGAGCAGTGCAGCTGTCCCGCCATGGAAGGGGCGTAGATTCGGCCCATCTCGTGTCGGCCGATTTCGGCGTAATAGTCGAAAGCGCTGACGGTCCAGCTGACTTCGTCCATCGATTCTTTGTAAGGCTTGCCCATCTCGCGGGTCAGGGCTTCGGCAAGTTTCGGCTGCAGTGCCTTCAGATTCTGCGCGACCTCGTGAAGTTTTTGGGCGCGCTCGAGACCGGAGTGGCCGCGCCACCATTGTTTCTGGATGCGGCCGGCAATTTCTATCGACCTATCAATTTCGTCGAAGGTTGCCTCGGCGGTCGAGCCGTAGCGATGCTCAGTTGCGGGATCGATGACGGCGTAGTCTTGGCCGCCGCTGGCGTCGATGAGTTGCCCATCAATGAACAACTTGCGATCCACGGCTTGGAATATCTGGCTCATTGAGACTGGCTTTCCTCAGTTTTCGTCGTACGCGGCCTTTAGCAGTGCCTTTACGTTTGCATCGAAATCCTTGGCCGTTTCAAGAACGAAAGCTCGCTTGATACGGTCGCCACCACCCAACGCCTTGGTCTCGATGAGTTTGGGGTGCTTTGGATAGCTGCGCAGCACAATGCCAACGAGCAAGCCTTGCTTACTGGGCTTGACCGCTCCGTATTGTTTCAACCGGTAGAGTGCCACGTAGGTTTTGCGTGGACTCAATGTGCCTTTGCCGAGCTTGGCAGCAAAGCTGGTGACCTTTTCGTAAAGGGGGCGCTGACCGGCAAAGGACTTCGAAAATAACGCGTCGACGAGCTTGTTTGGGTCTTCCTCACCAAGGGAGCCTTCCCCAAAGGCGCGCCACACCACCAGGCCAGCCCGAGACATGCCTAGACTGTGGACGTTCTTGAACCATTTAAGTCGCTCGCCGGTCTTTTCGTGTGGACAGGTTTTGGCTATCTTGACCCACTGCGCGAGGGATTTTCCGGTCGCTTTCTCAAGGTTCGCCTCAAGTGAGGCCATGTATTGCTGGATTTTGTCGGGTTCCTTGTAGGTCTCGGCCATGGTGCTGCTTACAGATTCCTTGGTTTGCTTGACACTCGGGGATGTGTTCAGTACACCCACCGCTCTTCGGCGGCCAGACAGTACCAGGCCGCTGTTTGCCCTTTGCGGGGGCGTAGCTCAGTTGGTTAGAGCGCCGGCCTGTCACGCCGGAGGTCGCGGGTTCGAGCCCCGTCGCTCCCGCCAGCCTTCGTGTCTCACGCGCTACGGCTTGGCAAGCCAGCTAAACCAGCTAGTTGGGCAGCGCGAAGGCTGCCACGCACCACAGCCCCCCATCGTCTGCAG
>JANOFD010000380.1:0-4390 GCA_031413455.1 Rhodobiaceae bacterium | reverse complement strand
GGCGCAATCCGTTGACCGGCGACTGGGTGCTTGTATCGCCCGGTCGCACCGACCGCCCTTGGCAGGGCCGCGAAGAGTCCATCGCGGCAGAACCTGCCCTGATGCATGATCCGGCGTGCTATTTGTGTCCCGGAAATACCCGGGCCAGGAATGCGGTGAACTCCAACTATACGGGAACCTATGTGTTCCAGAATGACTTTCCGGCACTGGATGCCGGCGCGGCTTTGCCGGCGGCAGGCTCTCCGGCCTTCCAAGCGGTGCACGGCGAGTGCCGGGTGTTGTGCTATTCGCCGCGACATGATCTCTCGCTCGGTCAGCTTGATCAGGACGCCGTGCGCGCCGTGGTGTCGATGTGGGTCGATGAGTGGAAGCACTTCGACGCGCGCAACGATATCGCCTATGCGCTGATCTTCGAGAACCGCGGTGCGCAAATGGGTGCCAGCAATCCGCACCCGCACGGGCAGGTGTGGGCGACGAGCATTATTCCCAACGAGATCGAGCACGAGCGTGAGAGCCAAGCGGCGTATTTCGAGGCTATGGGCACGCCCATGCTCGCCGACTATCTGGACGCCGAACTTCGACTGGGCACGCGCATCGTTGCTGACAACGGGTCGTGGGTGGCGCTGGTGCCGTTTTGGGCGGTTTGGCCTTTCGAGCTGCTTTTGGTGCCACGCCACGCTTGCAGTGGATTTGACGATTTAACGGAGGCGCAGCATTACGATCTTGCGGCGCTGATCGGGCGTATCGTTTCCATTTATGACGGCATCTTCGGTGTGCCGTTTCCTTACTCGATGGGTTGGCATTCGCGGCCCAGCGACGGCGGCGCTCATGCGGGCTGGGTGATGCACGGCCATTTCTACCCGCCGTTGCTGCGCTCGGCATCGGTGCGCAAATTTCTTGTAGGCTACGAGATGCTGGCGATGCCGCAACGCGACATCACGCCGGAAGCCGCTGCGGCGATCATGCGCAGCCGGTGAGTTTTACAGCGCTCTCTGAAGGCGCATGATTGGCGTCAGTGCCCATGACTCGCCGCTTTTTGAGTCGAAAGTGGAAACGGCAATCGTGGCCTGGCCTTCCAGGCTAAGCGTGATGCCGTCGGCAAACGTGTAGGAGGGAACCAGGCGCAGGCTGAACACGGCGTCTTCGCGTGACCCGCCTGGGAAATCGAGAAAGTCGCTCAGCTCGAGTTTTGGTGCCACCATCAGGGCAAAACCGCCGGAAAGTCTTTGAACGAGTTCAAGCTCAAGTTCGGTGAAATAGCGCGCGAACAGATGCGGCGTTGAGGCGACGTAGCCGCCGGCCAGTGACGCCTGGAAAAGGCCGAGCGGCAGGTCCGCAAACAGGTCGGCGGTAAAGCGGTTCTTCAGGCGCAGGTCATAGGTGTTCAGGCCGGTAATAAATTCGTCGTAGCCCCGCTCGAACACGTCCCTGGTTTTCCATTCCGCCAGCAACGACCATGCACGGGTATTGATACCCAGCTGCACTTCGCCGCGCAGACTGTCGGTGTTGCTGTCGCTGAAGGCTGTAAAGTGGTCTGACAGCACGCCCACTTCAAGCTTGGCTTCGAAGATGCCTGAAAGCACCCGCAGCGTCGCGCGAAGTTCCGGTGACAGGGTTGAGTCCCATGCCTTGGGCCGGTTGCCGCGAAAAGCTATCTCCGTCCAGCCCATGCGAAGGCGCGCCGAGGTTTCAAGGATCGCGGTGTCTTTCATGGCCGGGCTGACCGACAGTGTTTCTTCTGCCTGAACACATGTTGCAGTTACAAGACCTGCGGCAACCAGCGCCACAGGCCACCACGGCCACCTCATCCAAGCCCCCCAGCTCAGCCGCTGCAACTGCAGCGGTCCCTTGCTTGAACTAGCATTCGTCCGAAAGTTGTGAGGTATCCGGCGGGACACAGTAATGGGGAAAAACCCCTGTGGGCTTACAACTGACTGGCGATTCCGGGGATTGTCGCGTGGACCTGTCAGCTTCCTCGTTTTAGGGTTAATGGGCACAACAGGAATTCGATAACAGATATGAGCGATTTGGTTTTGGTGACGGGCGGTTCGGGCTTTATTGGCGCGCATGCCATCGTGCAGCTGCTGAAGTCCGGTGCCCGGGTGCGCGCGACATTGCGGACGCCGTCGCGTGAGGCAGAAGTTCGCGCAATCGTTGCTGCGGGCGGTGCCAATGCCGGAGAAAGTCTGACGTTTGCCCAAGCCGATTTGATGTCGGACGCGGGCTGGAACGAAGCGGCTATAGGTTGCACATATCTGCTGCACGTGGCTTCGCCCTTTCCGCCGGCGGTGCCCAAGCATGAGGATGAGCTTATTATTCCCGCACGCGAAGGTACGTTGCGAGCCTTGCGGGCCGCGAAGGCTGCTGGGGTGAAGCGTGCAGTGGTGACGTCGTCATTCGCGGCGGTCGGTTACGGGCAGGCGGCGCGCAGTTCCTCGCAGCCCTTCAACGAAGACAGCTGGACCGATCCCAATTCGCCTGACGTGCGCCCCTATGTGAAATCAAAGACGCTTGCCGAGCTGGCGGCGTGGGATTTCGCCAAACGCGAAGGCCTGGAGCTTTCGGTGGTCAATCCGGTGGCCGTGCTCGGGCCGCTGTTGGGCAAGGATTATTCGACTTCGATCGAACTGGTGAAGAAGCTGATGGATGGCGCGTTCCCGGGCACGCCGCGCATCTCGTTTTCGATTGTCGATGTGCGCGATGTCGCCGACTTGCACATTCGCGCGATGACGCATCCGGCGGCAGGGGGGCAACGCTTCATTGCTTCGAATGAAGGTTCGATGTGGATGGAAGATGTGGCCAAGGTTTTGCGTGCGAAGATGGGCGCTGCGGCTGCCCGCGTTCCTACGCGCCGCTTGCCCGATTGGCTGGTGCGCATCGTTGGCCGCTTCGATCCGTTGGTGCGCCAGATCTTGCCCGAACTTGGCCGTCAGCGTGTGGCGACAGGGGAGAAAGCCTGCAAGCTTCTCGGCTGGAAACGGCATTCGAACGAAGAGGCGATTGTCGCCACCGCCGAGAGCCTGCTGGCTCAGGGCCTGGTTAAAGACGCTGCCAAGGCCGCCTGACCAGTCTCAGCGCAGGTTCAGATTGTTGCGCACAATGGTGTCGTCCAGCAGGCGGCGCACCTGCGCTGATGTCAGTTTTACTGGCCGCAATTTGGTGGCGGTATCGGCCAGCGAAAGATTCGTGTTGCCTTGTCCGTTCGAAGCGATGACTTGAGATTTCAGATAGGCTGCGAACGCTTGTGGGGCGCCAATCACCAAACCCATGTTGCCCGCAATGTTGTTGCGTGTCAGGCCGCCCGCTGAAAAGACATAACGGCCAAATGCGAGTGTTTTGCTGTCGATCCTAACGGCGGTGACGAGTGGAAAACTTTGATTGAAACCGTTGAAGGTTTCGAGTGAGTACGGTGTGTCCATGCCAAACCCGATTGCCATCAGCAGTCCGAGGCATCCCGGTACCTCCGGCGCAATATCGCAGGTGCGGATCGAATAAGAGTATGTATGTCCGCCTAATTCGAAATTGATAAAAGTAACGTCCGCGTCCTTACTGACTTCGATTTTCGTGCCACCCACTTCGGTGATAATCGATGAGACATTTTCGACGGTGAATGCCGTAATATTGGCTGCATCCGCAGCGTATGCGGGAGCGGGAAGACCTGCTGCCGCGAGGGCAAGTGCGGCGATGACGGACAAGAAGCGGCGCATGAGAACCCTCCAAACGGACACAATGAAGCCCCTACGTTAGCGAATACGGCGACCGGCGGAAGGCACGTGAAGGCCACAGTGGTCGCGTTATTGTTCAGTGGGACAGTTCGCAGTTGTGCGCGGTGCGGGGATTTCCCCTAAGGGAGAGCGTTACTTGGCCCAGCCGCAGGTCTGGCCCTTGTTCTGCTCCTTGAGATGGCCCATCAGCGGTGCGAAATATTCGATCAGCGCGGCGCCATTCATTTCTCTGCCGCCGGTGAGTTTTTCCAAAGTCTCGGGCCAGGGCTTTGAGGCGCCGGCCGCGAGCATGGCCATCATCTTCTTGCCGGCCTCCTTGTTGCCATACACGTCACATTCATGCAGCGGGCCTTTGAAGCCTGCGCTGTCGCAGAGGGCCTTTTGGAACTGGAACTGCAGCACGAAGGCCAGGAAATAGCGCGTATAGGGTGTGTTGCCGGGGATGTGGTACTTGGCGCCGGGATCGAAGTCTTCTTCGCTGCGCGCGACGGGTGCGGTGACACCTTGATACTGCTGGCGCAGCTTCCACCAGCCTTCATTGTATAGGCCGGGCGCAATCTCGCCGCTGAAGACTTTCCAGCGCCATTGATCAACCAGTTTGCCCCAGGGCAAGAACACGATCTTGTCCAACGCCCATTTCATTTGCGAATTGATGACCGCTTTGG
>JANOFD010000379.1:0-5864 GCA_031413455.1 Rhodobiaceae bacterium | reverse complement strand
CACGGCGGTGAAGTTCACAATGGTGGTGATGCCGGTATCCGGATCGATCTCGACTTCACAGATGTGGCAGCCGGCCGGAAAGGTGAAACTGGCGGGATCGAAAAAGGCGCTTTCCTTCAAGCCGGGCTAGATCTCGGTGGTCGGGAATTTGTGTGCGGCATAGGCACTGAACGCCACTTCGTGGAAGGCAAGCTTGCGATCGGTGCCTGCAACCTTAAACTCGCCGTTCTCGAAGACGATGTCGGCGTGTGCTGCTTCCAGCACGTGGGCTGCGATGCGTTTGGCCTTGGCTTCGATCTTGTCGACTGCCATGGAGATGGCCGACATGCCGACCGAGGCGCGCGAGCCGTATGTTCCCATGCCGAATTGCACCGACGTCGTGTCGCCGTGCACAATCTCGACATTTTCAATCGGGATGCCGAGGCGCCCGGCGACGATCTGGGCAAAGGTTGTTTCGTGTCCCTGGCCGTGACTGTGGGCACCTGTGAAGACCTCGACGACGCCGGTCGGCGTGACGCGGACTTCGGCGGATTCCCAACCGCCAACGCCGGAACCAATCGAACCGAGCGCGGCGGAAGGTCCCACACCGCAGGCTTCGATGTAGCATGACAGTCCCAGGCCGCGCAGTTTGCCGCGTGATCTGGCCTCGGCTTTCCTGGCCTGGAAGCCGGCATAGTCAGCGATCTTCAGTGCTGCATCGAGCGAGGCATCATAGTCGCCGTTGTCGTAGTTCATGATCACGGGCGTCTGATGCGGGAATTTCCGGATGAAGTTCCTGCGGCGGAATTCAGCAGCGTCAAGTTTCAGTTGCCGGGCTGCTTCGTCCATCATGCGTTCGACAACGTATGTGGCTTCGGGCCTGCCGGCGCCGCGATAGGCGTCAACCGGTGCGGTATTGGTATAAACCGCATCGACTTCGCAGAAGATTGCCGGAATATCGTACTGACCCGACAAAAGCGTGCCCGACAAATAGGTAGGCACTGCTGATGAAAACAGCGACATGTAGGCGCCGAGATTGGCGGTTGTTTTGACGTGAAACCCAAGGATGCGGGCGTTGGCATCGAGGGCGAGTTCGGCGCTGGTCACATGATCGCGGCCGTGGGCGTCGCAGAGGAATGACTCGCTGCGTTCGGCAGTCCATTTCACCGGACGGCTCACTTTTTTGGCGGCCCAGGTGCAGAGGATTTCTTCGGGATAGATGAAAATCTTGGAGCCAAAGCCGCCGCCGACATCCGGCGCCACGACGCGAAGCTTGTGTTCGGGTGCCAGGCCAATGAAGGCCGAGATGACCAGCCTTGCAACGTGCGGGTTCTGGCTGGTCGTATATAAGGTGTAGCTGCCAGTGCCGTCGTCATACTCGCCGACGGCGGCGCGAGGTTCCATGGCATTGGGGATCAGGCGGTTATTCGTCAGGTTCAGCTTGACGACGTGGGCCGCTTTTTTGAAAGCAGCCTCGGTCTCGGGTTGGTTGCCAAGGGTCCACTGAAAGATCGTGTTGCCGGGGGCGTCGGCATGGATCTGGGCCGCGCCCGGGCTTTGTGCTTTTGCCGGATCGACGACGGCAGGCAGTTCTTCGTAGTCGACGTCGATTTTTTCGGCCGCGTCACGCGCCATCGCATAGGTGTCGGCAATGACGACGGCAATGTGATCACCGACATAGCGCACCGTGTCGAGCGCAAGTACCGGACGCGTCCCTGCCTTCATCGGCGTGCCGTCTCTTGACGTGATCATCCAGCCGCATGTAAGTCCACCAAGCTTGTCGGCAGCGAAGTCGGCTCCCGTGAAGATAGCTACAACGCCCTTTGTGGCGCGGGCAGCAGTCGCATCGATGCTCTTGATCTTGGCGTGCGCATGCGGTGACCGCAGGAAGTAAGCATGCGCCTGACCGGGGCGATTGATGTCGTCGGTGTAGCGGCCCTGTCCGGTGATGAAGCGGTGGTCTTCTTTGCGCTTGACGGGGGAACCGATGATGGAGGCCGTCATGCAGCGGCTCCCTTCATCTCTTTTGCGGCCGCATCGATGGCCTTGACGATATTCTGATATCCGGTGCAACGGCAAAGATTACCTTCGAGTTCTGCACGGATGGTCTTGTCGTCCAGGTTGGGGATGCGCCGGATCATATCAACCGCCGTCATGATCATGCCCGGCGTGCAGAAGCCGCATTGAAGGCCGTGATGTTCTTTAAAAGCAGCCTGCACCGGGTGCAGCTTTCCATCTTTGGCAAGACCTTCGATGGTCGTGACCTGCGCGCCCTCGGCTTGGACGGCCAGCATGGTGCAGGATTTCACGGCCTTGCCGTTGACATGAACGACGCAGGCGCCACACTGACTTGTGTCGCAACCGACATGGGTGCCGGTCAGGCGCAGGTTTTCGCGCAGAAAATGTACCAGCAGCGTGCGGGTTTCGACTTCGCCGCTTACGGCTTTACCGTTGACGGTCATGGCGACGCCAGGCATGCGTTTCTCCTTGAGAATTGAAAATGAGATGCGAGCGCCGAGGGCAGTGTGGTCAGAGCGCTCAATAGATTTTCACGCCGCGCTTCAGGCGTCAACCGCCACCAACCCTCATTGCAACAATGCGAACAGCAGAAACACAACAGCACCTGCGATGATGGCGGCGGGAAGCCACACTGGAGGATCGAACAACCAGTTGATCGTGTTGTCATTTGCCGGTTGAGGCATGGAAGCCTGTGGCGATGCAACCGCGGCACCGGCTTTGGTTTGTCCACTGGCAAGCGCTGCGAAATTCTCGAAGAACTCATCGGCCATTTTTTTTGCCGCGCCGTCTACAAGCCTTTGGCCCAGTTGCGCGAGTTTGCCACCGATCGTCGCTTTGACGGTGTAACGCAGAAGCGTGCCTTCGCCGTCGACTTCCAACACAACCTGGGCGTGGCCTTTGGCAAAACCCGCCGCGCCGCCCGATCCTTCGCCCGACAACGTGTAGCCGATAGGCGGGTTGAGCTCGGATAGCGTTACTTTGCCTTTGAAGCGCGCGCTCACAGGGCCGATTTTGGCTTTTGCAACAGCCTCCATCTCTGTTTCGGATATTTTGTCGAGCTCCTCACAACCAGGAATGGCTTGGCGGAGAATCTCGGCATCGTTGAGGGCAGCCCAAACGCGTTCGCGCGGCGCCGCAATCCTGTACTCGCCAGTCATGTCCACAACGGCACATTCCAGAATTGATCGCACCAACCCGACATCATTCGCGAATTGCACCTTCCAATTGGTGGGAAAAAGAAAAAAAGCAAAAATGATTCGCGAGTTGTCTTGCCTAACATGACAGTTGTATGCAACAAATATAATTAACACGTGGCACCCGAAAGGCTCTGCTCCGTGAAGGCGAACGAGTACAAAGTAGGAGCGGTCAAGTGGAAACACCAGTATCAATCGCACCGTCGCCGGAGAGTGGGGGCATCCGTGTTACGGGCACTGTCAAATGGTTCAACCAAGCTAAAGGGTATGGTTTTATAACTTCACGCGACGTTGTAGGGAACGTCGTTGTTGGGGACGTTCTATTGCATCGCAGCGTTATTGAAGCTTACGGCGATACGCCGGTTTTGGAGGGCGCCACCGTTGAATGCGATGCCATCCAAAAGGTCAGGCAGCTTAAGACAGTCTTCCAGGCAAAGAAAATTGTGCGTGTCGACAATGCCACCTCTGGGAATGGTGTCGCTGTCAACGGTGACGCTGGGTCAAAGCGCGAGCAGCGACCTCGGGACATCCTGGTACAGGAACCGACAGGACCTGTAATTGAAGCTGTTTGCAAATGGTTCGCACGGCCAAAGGGTTTTGGTTTCCTTACCTCTCAGGATGTTGCGGGCGACATCTTCGTGCACATGGATCTGATGCGGCGGTTTGGACTTCGCGATCTAAAGCAAGGCCAGCGCGTGCGCGTACGAGCAGGCGAAACACAAAAAGGCTGGACGGCAACCGAAATCCAATTGGTGCCAGAGGCTGTGCCAGAGGCTGTGATAGTGCCAAACCGTCCTTTTCGACTCGTAACCCCCGCCGAATTTGCAGCTTAAGCGGCTCTTTGAAGGGCTTGGCGATGGATTTGAGGGCCCCCAAAGGGCCCTTTTTTCATGGGCCAAAGGCCAGTAAGGTCGGCGCCATGCGTATCCTCTGGTTCATCTTGTCGACAATTTGCGTAGCGGTCACGATGCCGGTGAATGCTGACCAGACCAAGATCTATGAACGGCTGACAATCGCCAGCCAAAGCGGCGAGCGTGCCTTCAACGTCGAAGTCGTGCGCGATGAGGCGCAGCGCAATCGCGGCCTCATGTTTCGCCGCCAGCTGTCGAACGACCACGGCATGTTGTTCGACTATGACCCGCCGCAAGTGGTCGGGTTTTGGATGAAAAACACCTATATATCGCTGGACATCATCTTCATCGCGACGGACGGGCGGATCATGCGGATCGCTCCAAACACGACGCCACACAGCTTGGAGTCCATTCCATCCGGCGGCCCCGCCCGCGGCGTCTTGGAGATCAATGGCGGTCTGGCAGCCAAACTCGGTATCAAACCGGGTGATCGCGTCAGGCACCGGCTGTTTGGAGCGGTTCCATTAACATATGATGGCGAAAAGCCGCGCTTTGACCACTAGGCCTTGCGGCGGGGAGCAGTTCGCTTTATTGGAGCCGCCTTCCTGCATGTATTGGCCTATTTGTCGGGGCGTAGCGCAGCCTGGTAGCGCATCTGGTTTGGGACCAGAGGGCCGCAAGTTCAAATCTTGCCGCCCCGACCATTTATTTGCATGGTACAAAGTGTGTGCACAGACAGGGAGCCTACATGCTCGCACGTATTCATAGACCGGCCCGCAACGCCATGCAGTCCGGCCAGGCGAACACGAAAGACTGGGTGCTGGAGTTCGAGCCTGAAGAAGCGCGACGTATCGACCCGCTGATGGGCTGGACCGGCTCGGGCGACATGAAGGGCCAGGTGCGGCTGTCGTTCGAAACCAGGGATGAAGCCGTAGCCTACGCTCAGCGCCACCGGATTCCGTTTCAGGTCTTCGAGCCGAAAGAGACGAAGCGCTCGGTTCGCGCCTATGCCGACAATTTCAAGTTTGGCCGCAAAGACAACTGGACGCATTAAGGCCCCGTAGCTCAGAGGATAGAGCAATTGCCTTCTAAGCAATGGGTCGGAGGTTCGATTCCTCCCGGGGTCGCCATTTTAACCGCACTGATGTCCTGTTTGTCCTGTTCGGCGACCCAGACATAAATCAGCGCCGCCAATATGAACATATAAGGAAAAAACCAGCCAAAAGATGCGGCACCAGACTCTTCCTTCTTCCCCCGCGTGGCGCTACCGCATGCACACATCTCCACTACAAAAAGGCGACGTCATCCCGTGCGCGATGCGGCGCTCTCGTGCCGCTTCGCAGACAGCAGGACCCACCCCGGGTGCAGCCTCACCGGCTCTTGCCCAACCGCACCTCGTATGGGCCCCGTGTCTGCGGAGCAGCATGAAGGATGCTGCGGCCCGCGCACGGGGTGACAGAGTTTTTAAAAGTACGGAACTGAGCGAATAATTGTGTGCATGCGGTAGCCGCTTGAGGGGGAAGTGGCGCTACCCCCAAAGCGAACGGAGATACCTAAGCAAACGCTCACTCTCCAAAGGTTTGTGCAATCGCAGCACCGCCGCGAATTTCGCGGGCATTGTTGACGGATTGGCGAAGGCGGACAGAAACACGAATGGCACCTTGCGTCCAAGCAACGCCTCGGCCACGGGCCATATCGATTGAGTGCCAACATCAATATCAAGCACAGCCGCATCCAATCGCTCTGACTGCACAAGGCGAAGTGCGCGATCCAGCGTTGCTGCCGGCCCCGCGATTTTATACCCGGCACTTTCCAGCAAGTC
>JANOFD010000378.1:0-5880 GCA_031413455.1 Rhodobiaceae bacterium | reverse complement strand
CGGGATAGAAGGCGCGTCTGACTTGCGTCTTGATTTCCTTCGTGGCGGGGCTGGCGGGATCGCCTTTGGTGTGGAGCCAGTTGTCGGCGCGCAAGGCTTGGAAAACCTCCAGCGTCGAGTAGGTGCCGTATTCCAGGCAGATCATTGTAGTTTCGGCGTGGGCGAGCAATGCGGGGACAGAGGAGTCCAGACTGCCGGAGACTTGGGCGGAAACTGAATCGCCTGAGATGGTTGACTGGACCGTGTCGCCCCACCAGCGGCGGGCGCGGGCGTAGGGCTGCGAACTGGTGGCTTCTTCGCTGATCAGTTCGGCGTCGCCGTAGGCGCCAAGACCGGTGTGGATGTCGATTACCGCGGCACGGCTACAGTGTGCCATCTCGCGCCGGACGATGTGGCGGAAAAGCCCTGCGGACCATTGTTCGCGGGTGCCGCCGTAATACATGCCTTCGGGATGGGTGTATTGGCCCTTGCTGATTGTTTCCTGCATCGCGAAGGCGCCGTGTTCTTTGGCGTAGGCGCGCAAGGCTTTGCTTGAAGCTTCGAGCGTTTCGGCGTCGAGATTGGCGGGGGCGATGGCGTCCTTCAGGCCTTCGTAGTCCTTGTTGGGCGGATAGGGTTGGGCGTGGTCGACGAAGTTGCGGTTGAGGTCGACGTTGTCTTCGGTCACGCGGCGGTTCCAGGCGAAGCCGCACGGATTGAGGGCGTGGATCAGGATCAGCTTTTGATCTGCGGGCCAATGGGTTTGGTTGCTGAGCCAGCTGATCTGAACTGCCGAACCGGCGTAGCCTTCGACGCCGTGGGTGCCAGAGATTGCCAACATCGCTGAGGTGGCGGAGTCTGGGCCCCAGGTGGCGACATCGACATACAGGTCTTCGCCGCCGGGGCCCTTGGCGTGCGGGTGCAGGTGCGACACGACTTTCAAGTCGCGCCGGGCGGCGGCGCGCAGAAATTTGTCGCGGGCTTCGAAATAGTCAGCGGAGAAGAAAGTCGCGGGCGTCATGGACTCCAGCATAAATTGCAATTCTGAATATTGTACTGCGCGGCTATTTTTCTTTTGCCGACCAGGACCCGTCCCAACCCGGTTTTGGGGGCTCGAGTTCATAGTGGCGAATGCGATCTTCGTAGGTGTCGAAGATGGCGGAGGGTGCGCCGGGGATGGTCCGGCCATAGGCAATGGCTTTGCGTGCGTCCGTCCAATTTGCTGAACGGAAGGCGCTGAACAGGGATTGCAGCACCGCATCGAGGTCCTGGAATGGCTTTGTCTCGCGGACGTGGGCGTGGCCCATCAGGGCAAAGATTTGGGTCGGCGTTGCCCGGCCTTTGACGGCGATGTAGTCGACTTCCAGGAAAGCAAAATTGTCAGCGACCTGGGATTCCGTATCTTCGCCAATCAAAGTCGTGAAGCCATAATTGCCGGCGAAAGACTGAATGCGGGCTGAGATGTTGACGGCATCGCCCAGCGCCGAATAGTCGAAACGCAGGTCAGAGCCCATGTTGCCGACAACGCAGATGCCGGTGTTCAGGCCGATGGTCACGTCGATCAGATTGACGTTATGGGATTTGTAGAAGCCTTCGGCCGTGAGTTCCCGGTTCAGTACGACGAGGGCGTCCATCATCGCGAGCGCGCAATGGCAGGCGTGTTTGGCGTGCTCGGCATCGTTGATCGGCGCGTTCCAGAAGGCCATGACGCAGTCACCGATATATTTGTCGATCGTGCCGCGATTGTTCAGGACTTCGCGTGACAACGGTGTCAAGACGCGGTTGATCAGGCGGGTCAAGCCCTGGGGATCGGTGCGGAAGCTTTCGGCAATCGGTGTAAAGCCTTTGATGTCGCAGAACATGATTGTCAGTTCGCGGGTGTCGCCGCCGAGCTTGAGTTGCGAGGGATCGTTGGCAATGCTGTCGACGACATCGGGCGGCAGATATTGTGCGAAGGCACTGCGGACCGTGCGGCGTTCGGCTTCGGTGCGCATGAATTTGACGAGGCTGGCGGCAGCAAAAACCAGCGCGATGTTGATTGAAGGAGCGACAGGATCGAGCAGCCAGCGCTGCTCGGTGAAGGCCCACCACGAAATGCCAACAGCAAACACGACCGCGACGATGGCAACACTGGCGATCCAAAACACGGGAACGCGGGCAATGGTCAAAAGCACCAGCAGGCCCAGCACTGCAGCAAAGCCCAACTCTGCGCCGGCGGACCAATCCGGGCGTCCAAGAAAGTGTTGCAACAGCATTTGTTCCAGAGCCTGCACGTGAATTTCAACCCCAGGCGCATTGAGCCTCATCGGTGTTGCCCGAAGGTCGAGCAGCCCGGCAGCGCTTGTCCCGACGAATACGGCAGCCCCTTCAAGCTCTTTCAATTTTCCGGGATCGCTCAAGACTTTCCAGGCTGGAATGCGCCGGTTGGAAGCATCGCGTGTATAGTGGATCCACATCTGTCCATCTTCGGTCGATGGGATTTTGATTGCACCCACCCGGACCCAGACGATGCGATTGGGATTGCCAACCGCCAGCTCGCCGACACCACCGGCCATCGTGGCCTGTAAGGTGGGGGCGTTGCCGTTCTCGTCGGTCTGGGCAACGCGCAGTGCTTCGAGTGCGAGGCCCGGATACACCTCGCCCTTATGCGCCACAAACAAGGGCACGCGGCGGATAATGCCGTCGCTGTCGGCAACCGTGTTGAATGAGCCTGATCCTGGCGCCGCCTTTTGCAGCAGGTCCAACGACACCGTTGCGCCGGGAAAAGGTGTTACGGCGTCGATCAGTTTGCTTTCGCTATCGCCGACCTGCGCCATGCCTGCCTTGCGAACGGGTTTGCCGCCGGTGTCGCGGTCTCCCAGAATGAATCCGAGGACCGACGGTGTTGTCCGCAAGGTTTCTGCGAAGACTTGATCGTTGTTTGGCAGGCTTATGAGCTGGGTTCGTGTGGCGTCCCATGCCGGGTCACGCGGCAACCCCTTTGAGATCAGATCGGGCGAGGTGCGGTCAGCCTCGGGGAAGACCATGTCGAAAGCGATGACACCTGCACCTGCATCGCGAAGGTTTCCCGTCATTTTTGCGAGCGTTGTTCTGGGCCATGGCCATTGGCCGATGCGCCTGATGCTCTCTTCGTCGATGTCGATGTAGCGGACGGAGGCGTCCTTGAATTCGCGCGGCGCCGCGTTCTGGTAATAGTCGAAGACTTTGTTGCGCTGCGATTCCAATACGCCGCCGAAGTCGCGCCATTGAACAAAAATAGCGAGCAGCAACACTGCCCACGGCACGAAGCCCAGCCAGCGCATCAAGCCGGCGATGCCCGCCATCTCAAGTGCGCTCTGGCGCGTGGTTGCGTCGCGCTGTGCCATGTCCCCCTAAGCCCTTTTCGCCGATTGCTTGGCTGCGTCCCCTGTAGAGAAGTCGTAGAGCCGATCCCACAACATGTCGAGGCGGGAAAGTGCACTGTCCAGCAGGCAAACGGCAATTTTGGCGTCTTTTTGGGCTAAAAATCCCAATCCTTCGAGCTTGTTCAAGGCGTCGGAAACCTCAAAGTCAATTTCGCTGCCGAATTTTTCTTTGAGCCAGGATTCGATACGGCGGTCCAGGTCGCCCGCAGTGGCGACCGGCCCCGCGGTCAGCAAGGCGTGGTAGGCGAGGATCACCTCTTTGACTTCCTGTTCTTCAGCCGCACCGATGAGCGTTTCGAAGACGCCGGAATTGTTGTTGACGTTCTTGAAGTAAATATTATCGGCGAGGCGTTTTTGGTATTTGAGTTTGCGGAAGGAATAGTTCGAATACTGGCGGAACATAAAGGCGCCGGCGCCGACGAGCGCCGAAAGGGCGCCGACCGCTTTCATCAGTTTGTCCTGCGAGACTTCGCCGGCAAAGCCCAGATAGGCACCGATCACCACCAACACCATTGAGAGTGCAGGAATAATGTTCAAGGCGACAGGTATCCCCCCAATAATTGCGGGGCCACCCAGGAAGAGTGCGTCTTTGCGGCTCATCACCACTTGAACTTCGGGCAGCAGCATCGGCAATTCACTGCGCGCGATGTTGCGAAAAGACTTGATGAGAATAGATCCCGCTGAAGCGCCGCCTGGCAATTTCCGGTTAGGGTGTTTTTTGCCGGGGTTGAGTTGGCCTGACTTGAAGCGCACGAAGACGATGACGTCGTCGAAAAAATCTTGCGGGATTTGTTTTTTCTTTGCCAGGCCGGACGGCTGCGTTACCAGTTCCGTCTTTAAGCCGCGGTAAAAAATGCGGACCGTTTCGTAGATATCGAGCGGGGTGCGGGTTTTGACGTCCAACAATGGATGCTCGCCGCCAAGATGCTCAACCTGTGAAGACGTCAGTTCGACGAAATTTGCACGCTTGAGGACGCCTTCAAATGTGGCGCTGAGACCGGCGAATGCCTGGGTGAGGTCGATGGTTTCGCGGCTCAGGGTTTGGGGCTCGCCCGTTGCAAACAACGCATAAGCTTCTTTGAGTTCGGTCAATTCGTCATAAAAGTCGTGGTGAAAGTAGGCGCCGATAAACGTGCACAACGTGTTGAAATCGCGCGATTGTTCGGGCGACAAGCCATCTTGCGCAAGCGCTGAGATGAGTTCTGATTTTCGGACCGGAATGAACGGCATCGGTTGTGGGGGGCCGAGTTGTTCTGGGAGGCAGGATTCGGTTGCGGCGGTCATCGTTATTCCAGTTACGCTTGCATCGAATGGCGCAGGCAGGGAAGTTTGGCTGAACTTTGTCTTAACACAAGCGGGTTAGATGTGCCGATGATCACCCTGGAGCGAATCGTGCTTTCTATGTGACGTGTGTGTATTGCGCGGTCTTGCTGGGATTCCAGCAGGCGGGCACACTCGGCGAATCGGATCATCAGGATGTCAGACCAGGCGATGGCAACTCAGACTTGGCTTGATGTATCGGACGATACGGCGTCCCTCGTGCTGCGTCCGCTGGGGGATTGGGTGGTGAGCCATGCCGCCGTCATCGATCAAGTTTTGAATCACCTCGAACCGCACGGACGAAGGACTGCTATTTTCGATCTGTCGCATTTGGGAAAACTCGACACTGCGGGGGCCTGGCTGATCTACCGCACCGGGCGGACTTTTGAGCGCGCCGGTGCCAAGGTCACGATTTCCGGAGCGACGGCACCGCAAGCGACACTGCTGAATGCCGTCGCCAAGGGCGACCGGCCGGTCAAGGTTGAGCCCCATCACGGCAGTATTTTTACGAATCTGATCGTGCGCATGGGGCATGCGCTTGAAGAGGCGGGACAAACTGTTCTCAGCCTTGTCGGTTTTTTTGGTTTGGTGTTGGAGACGCTTGGCAAAACGCTGGTGAACCCACGGCGGTTGCGCGTGACTTCGACGGTCTATCATATGGAGCAAACCGGGCTGAACGCGGTGCCGATCGTCGCGCTGATTACATTCCTGATCGGGGCGGTGATGGCCTATCAGGGTGGCGATCAGCTGAAAAAGTTCGGGGCTGAAGTTTTTACGGTCAATCTGGTTGCCGCCGGGTTTTTGCGTGAGATGGGAATCCTTTTAACCGCGATCATGGTCGCTGGCCGCTCGGGCAGCGCGTTTACGGCGCAGATCGGATCGATGAAGTTGCGCGAAGAAATCGATGCCATGCGCACGTTGGGTCTTGATCCGATGGAAGTGCTGGTGTTGCCGCGGGTGATCGCGCTGATCATCATGGTTCCCATACTGGGCTTCATTGCGGCGATGATGTGGTTGATGGGTGGCGGGCTTGTGGTGTGGCTTGACCTGGGCACCGGCAAAGACCGCCAGGAATTCCCCGAACTGCCGACGCGGTTGCGAGAGTTGCCCGACCGCGAAGGGCTGATGGAACTCAACGCCGTCATCGCCAGAGCGTGCCGGCATGAGCCAAAGGACC
>JANOFD010000377.1:0-2887 GCA_031413455.1 Rhodobiaceae bacterium | reverse complement strand
GGCGACGAAGTGTGAGATTTCGCTGCGGTCCTTGATTCATGTTCCCAGGCGGGCGCGGTAGACGGGGATACCTGGTGAAGAAGATTGAAACGGATCGGGCTGGCGGGCGTGATGGGCGGTGGCGTTTTTTGCCGCCGGTTGCGCATCGGCTTTTTTGCCATCAGCGCCGTCGAGCGCCAACACCATCATGCGCCCCTTGATCGTCGCCTGAAACACGATTGCCCTGGGATTTTGGCTTTGCACCCACAGACATTCGTCGACGACCTTAAAGAGAATTTCGGCGCAGGCATCGCCACATGGGTTCGCCGGATCCTGAACCAGCGCCACGGCTGGCGGCGCGGGCGGTAATGGTGCTGCGGGTTGAACCAGCGATGTTTGTATCGGGGCTTCAGGTTTGGCCCGCGGCATCACCAGCGAGGCAGGCTGGGGGACTGGGGCCATCGCCGGTTTGGGGCGGGGTGTTGCGATCCTGGGCGCGCTGGTGGTGCCCGCGTCGTCCGCCATTTGGCGCAGGGTGACGAAGGCCGCCTGATAGGTCGTGGTGCCCTGATTTCCGGAAACACAGTGCGCCTTGTTGGTTTCCTTAAACGCCTCACCGGGACCCAGCACAGTGGTGACCAGGGCTGTGCCGCCTGCAATCAATGAAAAGCGGATCGCGCGCGTCGATGCATTGTTCCAGGTGCAGCCATCGGCGCTGACAGCCAGCACTGTGCAGGCGCCACCGGTGCAGGACGGTGAGCCCTGCGGATCGGCTGCACCTTGGGCGGTGGTGGCCAGGGCCCAAACTGTGGCGGCTATGGCTATGGGATGTGCACGCACGACGCACCTCCGAAACATGAACGCGGGTTTGGACAGACTACGTCATGTTGCGTCGCTTATGAAGGGCTTTGTGCGGCATATGTTTGCGCCTGTTAGCGCTTTTGGCGTTTCAGGCCGACGGCGTTGGCGGTCAGGCGGTCAATGGTGCGCTGCGACAGAAGCGAGAGCAGCATGTTCGCGGTGCTGTGGCGGGAGACGGCATAGCGCGTTTTTGGGTTGCGGGCGGTCAGCGCCTGCTTGATCACCGCGCCCAGTTTTTCAGGGCTCAAACCCGCCCTGCCCGACTTGATGGCCATCGCTCGTACGATTTCCAGCGGCCTGGCGTAGGCCGTCGTCGCATAGCGCGCGGTGTCAACGGCTTCGGCCTTGTCCCAGATCGGGGTGGCGACGGCGCCGGGTGCCACGACGATGACATCGATGCCAAAGACCATCATTTCCTGGCGCAGCGCTTCTGACAGGCCTTCGAGGCCGAACTTCGAGGTGCTGTAGGGTCCCAGAAACGGTGACGCCTTGCGCCCGCTTCCCGATGAAATGTTGATGATGCGGCCGGGTTTGCCTTTCAGGCTGCGGTCAACACCCAGCAGGGGCGCGAAGGCCTGAGTGGCGATGACGACGCCGGTCAGATTGACTTCGAGCTGTTTGCGGAACTCGTCGATGGGCAGATAGACCAACGGTCCCGCGACGGCGATGCCGGCATTGTTGACGAGCCCCATCAGCGTTTCGCCATTCAGCGCCGAGCGCACGCGCGCGGCGGCAAGCTTGACCGCTTTTTCGTCGGTGACGTCGAAAGTCAGGGGCACGAAATTCGGGCCGAGTGCTGCGGCAACGCGCTTGGCGTCTTCGTCTTTGCGCACACTGCCAAAGACGCGAAAGCCCGCGCTGGTCAAAGCTTGCGCCGCGCCCCAGCCTATTCCGGTCGACACGCCCGTAATCACAACGGATCTTTGTTTATTTGCCACTCAGCGCGCGCCCCAACACAAGCCCCTGAGTTCTATTGTAGTGTGCGGACGGGCTTGAGGATAGGACAGGTTGCCGCTCTCACGCGATTTCGCAATGCTTATCTGTTTCGGATGGATTGGCGCCAAAGTTCGTGGCTTGTTTGCCGCAGTGGTGTTCACGGTATCGTCATCGGCGGTGGCGTCACCCGCAGCAAGACGCGTTACGGTGCGGGAGAAGGTGGATCGCCGCACTTTCGCGGCGAGACGGATGAGGGCCTTTCGCTAAATCGCGTAATCCAGTTCGGTTGATGATTTGCTCCGGCGGTGGGTGACCATTTTTGTGTGGAGGGCCAGGACCGTTCGGCTGGCGGAGCGTTCGAAGAGTGGGGGGATGGCCGCGTGGATGATGCAGGCAAGGCCGCCTGCGATCATGTGCGCCCCGAAGGCAAAGGCTACGGCGAAGTGCTCGACATAGGTTTCGCCTACTGCGCGCGGGTGCTTCAGGAAAAAATCCAACATTCAAGACGCTCCGTGCAGAGATCAATTCAAATCGCCTGACGCATTTTGCCCTCGCCTTTGAACGGCGTTCAAGCGTCACAATGTCTCTGGCTGGCTGATTCGCCGGTGGCGGGGATGGACATGGCTCACACTTTGCGCAGATTTTTGCTTTTGGCGTTGATAGCGGCGGCGCTGACGGCGTGCGCGGAGACGGCGTCGCAAGGTCCCGTATCGCTAGGGTCTGGGGCGTCGATGGCATATCTGCCGGACGGCGCGATCTCACCGCGCACGGAGTGGGAGAAGCTTTCGGAATTGCCGTGGCCGCAGGGCGGGCAGCGGACCTATCAAACCTATGACGAGGCGCGGCGCATATTCTGGCGCAAGCTTTACCCGGCCGGCGGCACCGAGCTTTATTGCGGGGTCAGTTTCGATGGCGAGCGCGGGGTCGCGATCCACGAAAAGCTGTCGGTCGAGCATGTGTTTCCGGCCGACACGATTGCTGAGACTGAACCGGGTTGCACCAATCGCACCTGTTCGGCGACGCGGGTGCAGCGGGCGATGGCGGATTTGCAGAACCTGTGGCCGGCCTTGCAGAAAGTGAACTCCAGCCGCAGCAAATTGCGCTTTGGCTT
>JANOFD010000376.1:0-1474 GCA_031413455.1 Rhodobiaceae bacterium | reverse complement strand
GCGACGGCGACACGTTGCTGCTCAAGGTCGATCAAGCTGGCCCTTCCTGCCACACCGGCCAACCCACCTGTTTTTTCTCTCAAGCGAAACTCACCTGATTCATGGCCCGATCCACCGTCAAGACAGAAATCACCGGTAAAGTGTGGAAGGTCACGGCCACAAAAGGTCAGCGCCTGGCGGAGGACGATGCGATCGTCATTCTGGAAAGCATGAAAATGGAAATCCCGGTGCCTGCCCCGCTCGACTGCACAATCGTCGACATTGTTGTTGCCGAAGGGGACACAGTCACGGAAGGCGACGTGATCGCGTATATAGAGCATTGAGACTTCCCCCCATCCCCTGCAGCCGCTTACGCGGCGCAGGGGATGGGGGACTAAGCGCCAAACAGCGATTTGAGGTGGGCATTCAGGAACTTCGCCTTCGGGTCGAGCCGCCGCCTCACATTCTGGAAGTCCCCCCAGCGTGGATAGAGTTTTTCCAGGTCTGGGGCTTTCAGGGTGTGAAGTTTGCCCCAATGGGGCCTGCCGCCATAGCGGTGAAAGACGGATTCGCAGGCTTGAAACAGCGGCAGGTGACTTTGACGGTTGTATTGATGCACCGAAATCGTCACCGCATCGCGCTTGTAAAACGGGGACAGCCAAATATCATCGGCCTTGACGAAGCGGAACTCGATGGGAAACACGCCCGCAATCTTCTGTGTACGGATGACATCGGCGACCTCGCCAATACAGTCGGCGCCATTGGCGGCCGGGACCGCATACTCCATTTCGTTGAAGCGCACGGTGCGCGGACTTGGGAAAATCTCATGGCTCCAGCGGGCCCGGGTCGATGCCCCCATGGCGCCGCGTGTGAGCAGGCGCTGCACCGCTTCCGACAGGCTGGGCACAAAGCGCGCCAGATCGCAGCCAGCCTTGAACAGGCGCTGATCGGCACTGACACGCTCGCCGCGGACTTGCATTTGCTGCGAGGTCAAAGGCGCCGACACTTCGTCTTGCGTGTCGTCGAGAGACTTTGCCACAACAGAGTCTGAAAATGGAAACCAGAAAAACTCGAAATGCCGGTGCTGATCGCGCAGTTTTTTGAGGTCGCGCCAGCAATCGGCGGCCGGCATTAGCCAATTGCGTTCGCGCAATTTGTAGGCTTTGCGCACGGCGAGGGTGATCTCGCTCATCACACCCAGCGCCGCAAAAGATACACGTCCGGCTTCCCAGATATCTGCATTCGACGACGGCGAACACTCAAGCACTTCACCCTCAGCCGTCACCAGACGGAACGCCGTCACCTCTGATGACAGGCTGCCCAGCGTGGGACCGGTGCCATGCGTGCCCGTTCCTATCGCACCCGAAATTGACTGACGGTCGATGTCGCCCTGGTTCTTCAGCCCAAAGCCCAAATCAAATAATGGCCGCCCGATCGCGTGGATCTTTGTTCCAGCCTTGATCGTAGCCGTCAGTGCTTGTGGATCGGTGCCAAT
>JANOFD010000375.1:0-4589 GCA_031413455.1 Rhodobiaceae bacterium | reverse complement strand
CCCGGCCGCTTGCGCCAGACGCATCAATCCGCGCGCGTCCTTGGGCACAACCGTCGCCGACGCCTTGACTTCAACCCCGGTCACGCGGCCCGATGTGTCCTCAAGCACGAAATCGACCTCGTATTGGTCCTTGTCGCGATAGTGCAGAATCTCGAAGGATTGTTTGGCGACCGCGCGTGCGTGTAAGAGTTCTGCAAAGACAAAGCTTTCGAGCAGGGGTCCTAATTGCGCGCGGTCGCGCCGGACGCGCGCTGGGCTTACGTCGCGCAACGCCGCCACAACACCGGAATCCGTGAAGTGCATGCGGGGCGTCTTGCCGAGACGCTTCAGCCGGTTTCGCGACCAGGCGGGCACACGCTCGATCAAGAAAACCCTTTCCATCAAGGCCAGCCAACGATCAACCGTTTTTGCATCGACGTGGAGGCGCGCCGCGAGCGCACTGTGATTGAGCAGCCCGCCGGAAACGGCGGCGGCCATGTTCAAGAGCCTGGGCAACGCCTGGCGCTTGTCGATCACGGCGAGTTCGGGGATGTCGCGCTCGGCGAGCGCGCGCGCATAAGCCTTCAACCAATCGGCACGCCTCTCGTGGTTTGAACGGCGCAACGCTTCCGGAAAGCCGCCGGCCGTCACACGCTCGATCAAATCGCCGGCGGCAAGAGGCTCGACCGCGCGCGCCAATTTCCCTTCAAAGGCCGACGCCACGAAACGGCTGGGCGGACGCAAGGCCAGCTCGGCACGCGACAACGGGTCGAGGCGCACGATTTCCATTCGCCCCGCAAGCGAGTCGGATGCGATGGAAGACAAGAGATCGGCCGAGCCGGTCACAATGAACCGGCCCGCGCCCGGCTGCTCATCGACCCGCTTTTTGATCGCCAGCAGGAGATCGGGCGCGCGTTGAACTTCGTCGATGATTCCCTGCTCGATGCCGCGAATAAAGCCAGTGGGATCGCTGCGCGCGAACGCACGAACGGCTGCGTCGTCGAGTGTGAGATACCGCCTGGATGGCCCGGCGAGGTTTCGAACCAGCGTTGTCTTGCCCGACTGACGCGGACCCACCACGGCGACCACACGCGTGTCGCCGAGTGCGGCCTTGAGTCGGCCCGCCACATGCCGGGGCAGTTCGACGCCGGGTGCGAGAAAAGCCGTCATTCGTCCAATCGGGAGTAAAAGGTCGTCCAATTCGGAGTATAGCTACGTCCATTCCGGAATGAAAGGCCGTCAAATCAGGAATATGATGTTTGGCACAGCTCTTGTGGGAGCCACAGAGTTGCAGAACGAATCTCAGAAAACAGCCGTTTTTTCGGTCTCTGTCGGGGTTAGACACCAATATTGCGGAGGCTTTGGTGTCTGACCCCAGAGACTTTTCAGCCAACCCGGATTTCCCGCATGACACGCCACGCCCGGCATGTTTGTCTCGCACCGCAGGCACAGCGCATCAGAAGGAACACCCCGGCATGGCCACGACCCTGACCACGAGACTGCGGGCCCTCGCCGTCTGCCTCCTGTTCCTCGCAGCCCCCACAGCACACGCCAGCCCCGCGCCGGCCGCACCCGCGGACACCACCCCGCCCGTGGAGCAGGCCACCTTCCACCAGCTGGTCTTCGCGAACGAAGACGTGGCCGTGCGGAACAATCTCTATCCGCCCGGCGGCGACTCCGGCTTCCACGCGCATCATCGCGACCTGTTCGCCGTGATCATCCAGCCCCAGCCCTCAAGCTCTGAGACGCCCGGCAAACCACTCAAGCCGGCGGCGGAGGTCCAGGCCGGAACCGCAGCCTACAGCCCCGCGGGCGGCGAACCCCGCGTGCACAGGGTGATCAACAACGGCAAGGGCACGTTCCAAATCATCGTGATCGAGCTGCGCCGCGCGAGCCCCCAAGGCGCAGCGATCTCCACCCGCGAGGCCGCGCCCCAATACGTGCAGATCACCGACAATCCAAGGATGCGCGCGTGGCGGCTGATCCTGGAGCCCGGCCAATCCGTCCCCGCAATCACCCAGGGCAACACCGGCGTCCGCGTCGTCGTACGCGGCGGGTTGCTGACGAGCACGATGCCCGGCGTCCCCGAGCAGACACTGGCGCTACAGCCGGGAAACTTCGCGGTTCAGGAAAAGGGCTTCACGCGCGCGCTGAGAAATGGCGGGGCGGAAGCGATTGAGTTGGTGGAGATGGAGTTGAAGTAGGCGATCATTGTTATCAACTCAGATTTAGTGCCTGAGGTAATCCAATCGTCCCAAAACTTACCCCATTTCATTTAGGCTCTGCTAATTCTTTGACAAATCCAAACAGAACACGCGAAAACGGTTGAGCAAGTATTCACCTTGGAGGACTAGCGATGCGAATTCTAACGCTTCACGTCGAAAATTATCGCACATTGGAGGACGTAAGCATCTCCTTCTCCGAAGGATACAATGCAATTTGCGGCAAGAACAACTCCGGAAAATCAAACCTAATTAGAGCTATGCGCCTACTATTTGGCGAAAAAAGTGAGCGCTTCCCATTCGAAGAAGGAATTGAATTTTCTTACAAGTCCGACCTCTGTGCTTGGAAGAAGAGCAACAAGTCAGCAAATGTCAGAATTACCGGCAAGGTGAAAGTTTCCCGCGAAACCGATCAAGGAATTGTCGAGTTTATTGAAAGCATCGACGAAGACAAAACCAAACTCGAAAAGGGAAAGCCACACATCGACATCACGGTATCAATGGAGGCCTCAACAAAGAGCACTTCACTTGAAACTGCAACTGTTCATATCGAGGGAGCACAAGTTACCGATCCCGTAGTGTCCAGGGGCATCCACGACAAAATAAAGAGCGGTGTAATCTTTCACAATTCCACAATGTCAAGCCGTGTGTATTTCTCAAGACACAGAAGGCTTCACGGCTTCTTCTCGAAGATACCCGAAGTAACAAAATCCAAAGTCGACAAAAAATCACTAGCCCTCAAAACCGAAATAAACAAAGTATTCAAGGATCACGCCAAAGAACTGCAGTCCATGCTAGGACGATTGGGTGATCGCTTAGAGGTTAAGCTAGACACTCCAGAATTCGATTTCACAGACTACCCCTATGGCATCTCTCTGGGATACAAAGATTTCAACATTCCACTCGATGACTGGGGGTCTGGCACGCGCAATCAAACCCTAATCGTTAAGAGCATATTTGATGCCAAAGCCTCGCACAAAGCGGTCGCTATTTCAGATCGTATATCGCCAGTCGTGCTTGTCGAAGAACCCGAGAGCTTCTTGCACCCATTAGCACAAGCAGAATTTAGCGAAGTCTTGCAAGGCTTGGCGAACGAGTGGTCAATCCAAGTTGTCGCCACTACCCACAGCCCATATCTCCTGAGTCACCGCAACTCGAATGCAAATATTTTACTGGAGCGTCAAGAAAACAAAGGAATTCATAAGCTAGGACCAACGACAGTTGTCGGCGTCGGAGGCAGCGATTGGAAAAAACCCTTCGAGCACGCGCTGGGAATATGCGGTCCCGAGTTCGAAATTTTCAAAGCTGCAATTTTTAGCAACTCCAGCATCTTGGTGCTGGTCGAAGGCGAAACCGATCGAGAATATTTGGAACTGTGCAAGCAACCACAACATGGAAGTAAGGCGCTACTTAAAGAGGCGGAAATTTTTTCCTACGACGGAAAAGACAAAATCAAGAGTGATGTTTTACTAAAGTTTATCAGAGACAGATTTGCAAAAGTGATAATCACCTCAGACTTAGATGCCGAGGATGACCTCAAAAACAAATTGAAGAGTTTAGGGTTCGAAAAGGACAAGAATTATTTCTTGCTAGGAATAGACAAGCCGGGAAAACGCGCGATCGAAGGGCTGATCCCCGACCAAATTAGAAAGAAAGTTCAAACCGATTGCACAGACCTCATTGATGCACTTTCATCGGACAACAAAGATGAGGTGCGAGCCGCAAGAGCTAGCTTAAAGAAAAAATATTTGGACGCATTTCGTACATCCGCAAAGGTTGAAAATGGCGACTTCAACCAATTCCACGAACTCTGCAAGAAGATCAACACCGCTTGCGAGACGTAGTCCAGGCCCTGCTTCTGTCGAAAGTAGAAGAAACGGGGTCGGGCATTGGTTTGATACGGTTTCGGGCTGATACGGTGTCTGAGCCTTATACTCCCGGCTCAGAGTGAGTTAACCCGGGTTAGCTCAGACTGACCCCAATGCTTTCAGGCTGACAAAATCTGCCCTCGAGACTATCCTTCTAAGACACATCGTGCGAACTCGCTTGAGCCTGAATCAAGCGACCCGCGCGCTCTGCTCTCGCGACGAGTTTCTTACGAAGGACTTCGTTCCAATCAGCAACAAATAGTGTGTTCCCAAATTTGTTCACCACTGACTCCAGCATACCCAAGGATCTGGAGATGTTTTTTCCCTTGCGAGTGTAAGCATTGGAGTAAACACTCGTTACTCGGATACCTGCCCGATTTTGCGCATCAATTGCGTCCACGAGCGATGAATAAAGTAGCTGAAGAATCTCACCATTACCCTCGAGCGCCGGGTGGGTGACCAACATCGACAAAAGTATCGGTCCACTTGTTTGGCCCTGAGGCGCGAGCACATCTTTTTC
>JANOFD010000374.1:0-1283 GCA_031413455.1 Rhodobiaceae bacterium | reverse complement strand
ATTTTCGAGGTACTCCTGGTGCTAGGAAAGACGGAATCCCTAGCGCGAATAGCGGACCAGACCGTTGGTTAATTTGGGGCGCATGCATGCGACATCTGATGAATGAATCATTATCGCCACGTATACTCAATTGAATATATTGCGGTGCACAATGCAGCGGCTAACGAGTCGGCCTAATAGCTGCGTCAATGGAGATTGCGATGTCAAAGTCCCCTTATGCTTCAAAGTTGGCCGGAAAAGCGACACTGGTACTGGGCAATAAGAATATTGAACTTCCGGTCATTCGAGGCTCAGTGGGTCCCGATGTTATCGACATTCGCAAACTTTATGCCGACGGAAACGCGTTTACATATGATCCAGGATTTGTGTCTACAGCGAGCTGCGAAAGCGCAATTACGTATGTCGACGGCGACGAAGGCGTGTTGCTTTATCGAGGATATCCGATTGAACAGCTTGCAGAGCATAGCGACTTCATCGAAGTTTGTTACTTGTTGCTACACGGTGAGCTTCCATCGGCAGACAGGCTCAAGTCTTTCCGCAGCCAGATCACGCGCCACACAATGGTGCACGAGCAAATTAGTCAGTTTTTCCGTGGCTTCCGCCGCGACGCTCACCCGATGGCGGTCATGTGCGGCGTAGTAGGTGCGCTCTCAGCATTTTACCATGACTCGACGGACATCAACGATCCACAACAACGAACAATCGCAAGCCATCGAATGATCGCCAAGATGCCAACCATTGCGGCGATGGCATACAAATACTCGGTAGGCCAACCCTTCATCTATCCGAGAAATGAACTGAATTACTCTGAAAATTTCCTTCGGATGTGCTTTGCAGTGCCCGCCGAAGACTACAGAGTAAACCCTGTGCTTGCGCGCGCGCTTGATCGTATTTTTATCCTGCACGCCGACCACGAACAGAATGCATCGACTTCAACCGTGCGCCTTGCTGGCTCGTCAGGCGCGAACCCATTTGCATGCATCGCGGCAGGAATTGCCTGCCTCTGGGGGCCAGCCCATGGAGGTGCCAACGAAGCGGCATTGAGAATGCTTGAGGAAATCGGCGATGTGAAACGCGTTCCTGAATATGTAGCGCGAGCCAAGGACAAGTCCTCTGGATTCCGCCTCATGGGCTTCGGGCATCGCGTCTACAAGAACTACGACCCGCGAGCCAAAGTGATGCAACAGACTTGTCACGAAGTACTTGACGAGCTTGGAATTCGAAATGACCCACTTCTCCAAGTTGCGATGGAGCTGGAACACGTAGCGCTCAATGACGAATAC
>JANOFD010000373.1:0-1753 GCA_031413455.1 Rhodobiaceae bacterium | reverse complement strand
CGACAATTGTCGGGCGAACCAGAATTGCATCAGGCAACCCCAAAGGATCGGGCTTTGCAGTTGGCAGGCGCTCCATCAGTCGCACCATCTCATGACCAAGATAGCCAAAGAGGCCGGAGGCCATGGGCGGAAGCCCTTGAGGCAATTCCAGGCGTGAGCGCGTCAACAAATTTCGCAACGACACCAGGGGAGGTGTATCTTCTGTATTGAACCTGTCAGGGAATTGATCTGCCTGTTCGTTGAGTTCAGCTATGGCGCCGTTGCAGCGCCAAATAATGTCAGGCTTCAGCCCGATAATGGAATAGCGTCCTCGAGTTTCGCCGCCTTGAACACTTTCAAGTAGAAACGCGTAGGGAGACTCCACGCCCAATTTCATGAATGCGGAAACCGGCGTGTCGAGGTCAGCGACCAGCGTGCGTGCGATGATTTGTGGCTTTGCGGAGTCGTAGACGGTCTTGAACGACTCAAAGTGCGGCGAGAAATCCGTCATTCGTTGTTGTGAAACGCTTGGAACCGTTTCTCGTCGATGCTGGCACCAATTTCCTCACGAACACCACTCTCAAACTGATCCACCACGTCGCCTACGAAACTTTGCATGAGTTGCTGGGTGTAGGCGGCGCGCATCGGTGCGTCTGCGGCTTCATCCTGAAATAGTATTGCGGTCACTTCTCCGACGATCAGGCCTTGACCGAGTGCAACCGTGCCCGAAAAGAAGCCTCCCTTTTTGGTATTCGACGCCGTGGTGACCGTTTTTTCAGAAAATGTAGGAGACTTTCCGTAGCGAGGCATCGGATCGGAAGTGACCAAAGGTACACTCAACGACGCTGCAATTGACGACATGCTCTCTCCCTTTGCGCCCCGTTCAACCAGCGCGGCGGCAAACCCCTTTAAGCGCATGCTGACTTGCTCGTCGCGCCAATCTGAAAGTGCCTGGGTTCGAATAGCGTCAAAGGGTTTTTTCGCACGCGGCGAAATCTTGTCGATACGAAACTCGTAATATGTCCCTTCTTCTGTTTGGTACAATTCGGGGTCAGTTCCGGCATCGGCCGCAAATATTTGCTGAAGAAAATCTCCGCCAGGCAGTCCTTCTATCAGGGCTCCATTTATATCCGCGCCATCAGAGGTGGCTGTAACAGAGCGAATTGGAAGTTTAAGAGTTACGGCGGCTTCTTCAAGCGTCGCGCCCGTTCCCAAAGTATCTTCTAGCTTGTTCGTCAAATCAGAGAGCGCGTCTTTTGCGCGGCTATCATAAATGCGTTTGTGTATTTCTTCGCGAACTTCGTCTAGCGATTTACTTGTGCCAGGTGTTGCGGAGATGGCGCGTATGATGACCCACCCGAACGCCCCTTTCACAGGGTCACCGATTGTGGCCAGCGGCAACTCGAATGCGATCGCTGGTATGGCTGTATCGGTCTTGCTCACTTCGCCTAATTTGATGTCGGCTGGGCCAAAACCCTGAGCTTTGGCTATGGCTTCAAAAGAAGCCCCGGCATCCAGTTTGGCTTTTGCGTCCCGAGCGGCTTTCTCAGTCTTGAATTTGATTTGTTCAAGCACCCGCTTTTCGGGCGTTTCATAAACGCGCCGGTTGGCTTCGTAGGCTTTGACGATTTCCTGTTCGGAAACTTTTACAGATGTGGCTACATCTTCGAGGCGCGCCGCAATGAACACGACTGAGCGCAACTCGGGTGTTGAATAGCGTGCATCGGCAAGTCCGTTGTAATACTTGCGGAGTTCGGCTTCTGAGGGATCCTTG
>JANOFD010000372.1:0-3564 GCA_031413455.1 Rhodobiaceae bacterium | reverse complement strand
GCGAAACTTCGCGGGCGGCTTGACCTTTCGCGCATCGGCATGTCCGGACACTCCTATGGTGCGATAACGACCATGGCGCTCGCCGGCCAGGCCATTGCGGGCGGCCGCATTTCATTCGCAGACCCGCGCCTCAAGGCTGCGATCGCTTACAGCCCTTCAAAGCCTCAACGAGCGGGCACCGAAGCCTTCACATCCGTGCACACCCCAACCTTTCACATGACAGGAACTGACGACAAAAATCCCCTCGACGCCAGCGATCCCCCCTCTAGCCGCCAGTTTCCCTATCGCAGTATTACAAACGCCGATAAATTTTTGCTGGTCTTCAATGGCGGTGATCACATGGTGTTTTCAGGGCGAGACTTTCGTGGACAACCCAGACCCAATGATCCGCGCATCCATGCCCTCATCCAAAAAGCATCACTCGCCTATTGGGACGCGCATCTCTTGGGCAATGCTGAAGCAAAATCGTATCTGACAGGCGGCGCGTTCGCGCGAGACCTTGCAGCGGATGGGACTTTTGAATTTCGGCTCAGGTAGTTTCTATTCCGGCTTGAGATCGCTCAGGCGATCAACTTTGCGCAACTCGGGAAACCAATAGGCCCAGAGGCCGACGATGGCGAGGGTGCCCACGCCGCCGACCAAAACGGCGGGTACTGTGCCCCACCAGGCGGCGGTGATGCCGGACTCGAATTCGCCCAGCTCATTGGAGGCGCCGATGAAGAGCATGCTGACGGCACTGACGCGGCCGCGCATATGATCGGGAGTCGCAAGCTGGGTGAGCGAATGACGGACATTGACACTGACCATGTCGGCGGCGCCAAGGGTGATCAGGGCTGCGAGCGAGAGGTAGAAATTCTCCGACAGACCGAAGACGATTGTCGCCAGGCCGAAGATGGCGACGCAGGAAAACATCTTCTTGCCGGCATAGCGGCCCAAGGGACGCGAGGTCAGCAAGATCGCCATGACGGCAGCGCCAATGGCGGGAGCGGCTTTGAGGACGCCGTAACCAAAAGGGCCGACGTGCAGAATTTCCTGAGCGAAGAACGGCAACAATGCGGTGGCGCCACCAAGCAGCACGGCGAAAAGATCGAGAGAGATGGCGCCAAACAAGTCACGGCGCTTGCGTACATAGGCGATGCCCTCGGTCACGCGCACCCACAGTGAGCCGGATTGGACGGCGTGCACGCGTTTTTCCATTTTGATGGCGAAGACGGTGGAGGCGACGAGGGCGAATAAAATGAAGCTCACGGTGAAGGCAAAGCCCGTGCCCAACAACAAGGCGGCGCCGCCCAGTGCGGGACCCGCGATCACTGCGACTTGCATGACGGACGAGCTGAGGGAGAGGACGCGCGGCAGAATTTCCGTTGGCACGATTTGCGGCAGGAAGCTTTGCGATGCGGGGGCTGAGAAGGCGCGCGCACAGCCGAAGAGTACGAGGATGGCGTAATAGGGCCCGACGCTTGTCGTGCCGATTACGGTGACGATCATCAATAGCGCGGCGCAGATGGCTTCGACAACGAAGCTGAGTGTCAGGATCAGGCGGCGCTCATAGCGATCGGCGACGTCGCCGGCGTAAAGTGTCAGCGCGAACATGGGACCGAACTGGGCGAGGCCCACGAGGCCGAGCGCGAACGGATCGCGGGTCATTTCATAAACGCGCCACGCGACCGCCGTCGACAGCACTTGCATGGCGACGTTGGAAACGAAGCGGCTGGTGAGGAAGAGAAGCAGATTGCGGGTTAGGATGGTTTTTTCCTGCTCGCGGTCACGAGGGCCCTGATAATTGCGGTGATGAGTACGGCGACGGCGAGCACGGCGATGACGATCCAGGAGCCGAAGTCGAAGCTCTTGCCCTCTTCAAGATAACGCGCCAAGCCAAAACCCAGCAGCGACACCACTACGAAAACGGCGCCGATGCGAAGCGTGTGGAAGAATTTCGAGAGGGGAGATTTGGAATCCATTGTCGTCAAACAATTCGCGGTTTTGAAATCAACGCGAATACCAGACCTGCAATGAGGCCTGCCGCCATTTGCGCGCCCATACCCATGGTACCGCGAGCACCGAATATGCCGACTGTGCCAAGCTGGGATTTCATCACTGTGAATAACACCAAAATCGCGACTGCACCTGCGGCCGCAAACACCATCGTTCGCAAGCCGGTAAAGCGCGACACCAAGCCCGCAGCAAGGAATGCGATCAGGAGAGCGGCGCCGGTCAGTGCCCCATAGAGCGGTTGCAGGCCGACGAGATCATGCAAGATCCAGCTGAGGCGCTCGCCTGTGGAAATCGCCGCAGCGGCTCCGGCGGATTGTGTCCACGCCTCTTGAACAAAGAGCGAATGGGCGATCGAACCCAGTAAAACCATCACCACCAGAGCGACGGCGAAGCCTGCAATCCTGCGTACCATATGAAATCCTCCCCTCAACACTCTTTGCTTATGCCCTGAAATAGGGTGAGATGTCTTTAGCTATAGATGTTGAGGGAGGCGGGCAATGGCCGCACGATTTGCGCTTTGGGGAACAGCTTTGTTTTTTGGACTTGGGGGCGCGGCTTATGCCGATGTGGCGCCGCCGCCGGACCGCCCTGCCCCGCCCAAAGCGGCAGAGGCGCCGGTCGTCAAAACCGGCTACAAGGTTTCGGAAATTGCCAAGGGCCTGGACCATCCGTGGTCGCTGGCCTTTCTGCCCGACGGCTCCATTCTGGTGACCGAACGCGCGGGCCGTTTGCGGATCATCACGGATGGAAAGTTGCAGCCTCAGCCCATCGGCGGAGTGCCGCCGGTGCATACGGGCAGCCAGGCCGGGTTGTTCGATGTGGTGCTACATCCCAAGTTTGCAGAAAATCAGTTCATCTATTTGACCTACGCGCATGGCACGCCAAGCGCCAATGCGTTGCGGGTGGCGCGGGCGCGATTCGACGGCCGCGCGCTGCAGGATCTCAAGGTCATTTTCGAAGCGAAGCCTTCGAAGGATACGAACAATCACTATGGCGCCAAGTTGGCGTTTCTGGGCGACGGCACGTTTGCGCTGACCATCGGCGATGGGTTCGAGTATCGCGAGAAGGCGCAGGATCTGTCATCGCATTTGGGCAAGATCGTGCGGCTCAACGATGATGGCAGCGTGCCTTCCGGTGCTGCGTTCGTGAATGCGGCACCCGGCATTATCTCGCTTGGTCACCGCAACCAGCAGGGCCTTGCCTATGATGGCGAGACCGGGCGGCTTTATGAAACCGAGCATGGCCCCCAAGGGGGCGACGAGCTGAACATCATCGAACCCGGCATGAATTTCGGCTGGCCGGTGATCACCTACGGGATGGACTATTCGGGTGCCTATGTCTCGCCCTACACGGTGCGGCCGGGGATGGAGCAACCGGTCCTGGTGTGGACCCCATCGATTGCGCCGTCGGGGCTTGCGGTCTATCGCGGTGACAAGTTTCCGGATTGGAACGGCGATCTGCTTGTTGGCGCGCTGGCCTTCAAGCATTTGCGCCGCATCGATATTGATGAGCGCGGTGAAGTTGCAGGGCAGAGCCAAATGCTGACGGAACTGGGCGCGCGTATCCGCG
>JANOFD010000371.1:0-7158 GCA_031413455.1 Rhodobiaceae bacterium | reverse complement strand
ATGAGTTCCTGGATGAGCACCGTTTTGCCGACACCGGCGCCGCCGAACAGGCCGATCTTGCCGCCACGCGCGTAAGGCGCGAGCAAGTCGACGACCTTAATGCCGGTGACGAGGACTTGGCTTTCGGTCGATTGGTCGGTGAACTTCGGCGCGTCGGCGTGGATTGGGCGCATTTCGACGCCCTTGACCGGGCCTGCTTCGTCGATCGGTTCGCCGATGACGTTGATGATGCGCCCAAGCGTGGCGGGGCCGACGGGGATCGTGATCGCAGACCCGGTGTCTTTGACTTCCTGGCCGCGAACGAGACCTTCGGTCGAGTCCATGGCCACCGTACGCACGGTCGATTCGCCCAGATGCTGGGCCACTTCCAGCACCAGACGGTTGTTGCCGTTCCTGGTTTCGAGTGCGTTCAAGATCGCGGGCAGCTCGCCGTCGAAGTGGACGTCGACGACAGCGCCGATGACCTGGGTGACTTTGCCGGTAATTTTGGTGGGAGCGTTCATGGGGTCTGCCTCTTAGAGCGCCTCGGCGCCCGAAATGATTTCGATGAGTTCTTTGGTGATCTGAGCCTGACGCGAGCGGTTGTACTTCATCGACAGGGCGTCAATGACATCGCCGGCGTTGCGGGTTGCCGAGTCCATCGCGGCCATGCGAGCGCCCTGTTCGGACGCCTGGTTTTCAAGCAAGGCGCGAAAGACCTGCACGGCGACGTTGCGCGGCAGCAGGTCGTTCAGAATGTCCTGTTCGTCGGGTTCGTACTCGTAGGCGCCGCCTTTGAGGTCAGCTGTTTTTGTTCCGGCGGGAACTTCGGCCGGAATGAGACGTTGTGCGGTTGGGATCTGGCTGATGACCGACTTGAAACGCGCGTAGATCATTGACACGACATCGAATTCGCCAGCGTCGAACAGGTCGAGCACTTGTTTGGCAATCGGCTGGACGTGCGAGAACGTCAGGCGGCGAATGCCCGCGAACTCATGCGTGCCGATAATGAGATTGCCGTAGACGCGCTTCAGCTGATCGCGGCCTTTGCGGCCGACGCAGAGGATTTTGACTTGCTTGCCTTCGCGCGTGAGAGACTCGATGCGTTGGCGCGCGAGCTTGACGATGTTGGTGTTGAAGCCACCGCACAGGCCGCGGTCGGCGGTCATGACGACCAGCAGATGACGAGCGTCGCTGCCGGTGCCGGCGAGAAGTTTCGGCGCACCCGCTTGCGTGCCAACACTGGCCGCAAGATTCGCCAAGACACCTTGCATTTTTTCGGCGTAGGGGCGGGCTGCTTGGGCGGCGTCTTGCGCGCGTTTCAATTTGGACGCCGAAACAAGTTGCATCGCGCGCGTGATCTTGCGCGTCGACTTTACGCTGGCGATACGGTTGCGGAGGTCTTTTAAGCTCGGCATCTGGTTCTACACGAAGGTCTTGACGAGGTTTTCGAGGACGGCTTTCAGCTTGCCTTCGATTTCCGGGGTCAGCGCCTTTTCCTTGCGGATGCCGTCGAGGATGTCTTTATGGCCGGTGCGGATTTTTTGCAGTAACTCCTGCTCGAACTTGCCGATCTGGCTGACTTGCAGCTTGTCGAGATAGCCGCGCGTGCCGGCGTAAATCGAGATGACCTGCTCTTCGACCGGGAAGGGCGCGTATTGCGGTTGCTTCAACAGTTCCGTCAGGCGCGAGCCGCGATTGAGCAGACGCTGCGTCACCGCATCGAGGTCGGAGCCGAACTGAGCGAAGGCTGCCATTTCGCGGTATTGCGCGAGGTCGGACTTCATGGTGCCTGCGACCTGCTTCATCGCCTTGATCTGAGCGGACGAACCCACGCGCGAGACCGAGATGCCGACGTTCACCGCAGGGCGAATACCCTGATAGAACAATTCGGTTTCAAGGAAGATCTGCCCGTCGGTGATCGAGATGACGTTGGTCGGAATGTAGGCGGAGACGTCGTTCGCTTGCGTTTCGATGATCGGCAGCGCCGTGAGCGAGCCGCCTTTGTTGGCGTCGTTCAGCTTGGCGGCACGCTCGAGCAAGCGAGAGTGCAGGTAGAACACGTCGCCCGGATAGGCTTCGCGGCCCGGCGGGCGGCGCAGCAGCAGCGACATCTGGCGATAGGCCACGGCCTGCTTCGACAAATCGTCATAGATGATGACGGCGTGCATGCCGTTGTCGCGGAAGAATTCACCGAAAGTGCAGCCGGCGAACGGCGCCAGGAACTGCAACGGCGCGGGGTCCGACGCGGTGGCGGCGACGACGATGGTGTATTCCATGGCGCCGAACTGTTCGAGCGTCTTGACGATTTGAGCAACCGTCGAGCGCTTTTGGCCGATGGCGACGTAGATGCAATAAAGCTTTTGCTTTTCATCGCCCGAGGCGTTGACACCTTTCTGATTGATGATGGTGTCGAGGGCGATGGCGGTCTTGCCGGTTTGGCGGTCGCCGATGATGAGCTCGCGCTGGCCGCGGCCGATGGGGATGAGCGAGTCGACCGACTTCAAGCCGGTCTGCATTGGTTCGTGCACCGAGCGGCGCGGAATGATGCCTGGCGCCTTGACGTCGACGCGGCGGCGTTCGGTCGAGGCGATGGGGCCTTTGCCGTCGAGCGGGTTGCCCAATGGATCGACAACGCGGCCGAGCAGGCCCTTGCCTACCGGCACGTCGACGATGGAGCCTGTGCGCTTGACGGTGTCGCCTTCCTTGATGTCGCGGTCGTTGCCGAAGATCACGACGCCGACATTGTCGGCCTCGAGGTTCAGCGCCATGCCTTTGATGCCGCCCGGGAACTCGACCATTTCGCCGGCCTGGACCTTGTCGAGGCCGTGAATGCGAGCGATGCCGTCGCCGACGGACAAGACTTGGCCGATCTCGCTGACCTCGGCTTCGGCGCCGAAGTTCTTGATTTGCGATTTCAGGATTGCGGAAATTTCTGCGGCTTGGATATCCATGGGGGTCTCTTAAGCGCCTTTCATCGCGCGTTCCAAACGCACGAGTTTTGACTTGAGTGAGGAATCGATCTGGCGAGACCCGACCTTGACGACGAGACCGCCGAGCAATGTTGGATCGACCGTTTGGGTGATGCGGATGTCGCGCTTGAGCGCGTCTTTGAGGGTGCCAGCGAGGGCCGCGACTTGAGCGGGCTTTAGCGCTTGAGCGCTTGTTACTTCGGCAGACATCTCGCCGCGATGATTGGCGAGGAGCGTGTCAAAATCCTTGATGATGCCGGCGAGCGCGAAGAGGCGGCGCTTTTGCGCCAGCAGGCCGATGAAATTTTTGGTCGTTTGGCTGACATTCAGACGCGCAAGTACTGCCGCCATCGCGCTGGATTGTTCCTCGCGCGAAAAGACCGGCGAGCGCACGAGGCGCGCCAGATCAGCGCTGCCGACAAGGAGTGCCTTCACACGCGCCAGGTCGGCGGCGACGGCGTCCAGCGACTTCGATTCCAGCGCGAGTTCGAACAAGGCGGTAGCGTACCGGCCCGTCAGTCCCGACACCGAAACGTTTTCGCTTGCCACGATTGATTGTGCTCCACATGAAAGGTCACTCAAGCCCATTTGACGCCGAGAACCCGGCTGAGCTTAAGTTATTGAATTTGCGGCCATTTTTGCTGGTAGGGCGAGCGCGAAATCCACCCCTTGCGACGGCGCGGGCGGGCTTTAGCACAGCCCCCATTGCAGCGCAACATGAAGGGACGGGGAAGGATTGTCGCGGGAGGGCAGTCCCGACCGCTATTCCGATTGCAAAACCTGAACCTGCAGTGTGTGTGCATGCAAAGGTTCTCTTGTCCTTGGGCACGTCATATGGTGTGACGCAGGTCGTAAGGCGCAAGAGAACAAGTACGGGCGCGTGCCCTGGGAACGCAGGCGTCCCGCCTGCTCTTTGGGCTTTGACGCGCAACGGAAACAGGCATGGACAAGCAGGCACCTGTTTGGCATTCGCGCGGTTACATCCCACATTGGGAAGCTGGAGAGACTGCGCAAGCGATCACATTTCGACTCGCGGACTGCCTGCCAGCGTCACTTCTTAAGCGTTGGGAAAGTGAGCTTCAAACGCTGGCAAAGGATGCGCAAGACCGGGAGCGGCGCAAGCGCATTGAGCGGGCACTCGACAGCGGGCATGGCTCAGGCGCACTTGCGCAATTTGCCATTGGCGAAGTCGTTGAGAGTGCAATTCTGCACTTCGATGCGGCCCGGTATCGGCTGCATGCATGGGTGATCATGCCCAATCATGTGCATGTGTTGGTGACACCGATTGGCAGCGAGACGCTGTCATTGATCGTGCACAGCTGGAAATCGTTCACGGCGAAGAAAGCGAATGCGCTGCTCAACCAGAAAGGAACCTTCTGGGCAACAGAGTACTTTGATCGCGTGATTCGCGATGATGGGCATTTTTCGAATGCAGTCGAATATTTCACGATGAACCCCGTGAAGGCTGGTCTGTGCGGCAGGCCGGATGCGTGGAGATTTTCGAGCGCTTGGCACACGCGCGGTAGTGCGTCGAGTCAGTAAGAGCAGGCGGGACGCCTGCGCTCCAAGGGTTAGCGCCTCTTCACGGCGTCACCGCCTTACGACTTTCTTAAAGAAAACTCTGCGGGTCGATGTCGATGGACAGTGATACTGCCGAGGGGATTTTCACCGGGTCTAGCCAGGCGCGGATGTAGGCTTGAATGTTGACCGCGCGGTCGGCGTGGACCGCTAGGCGCAATCTGGTTTGGCCACGGATCAGGGCTAAGGGCGCGGGGGCCGGACCCCAGACTTGCACGCCCTTGGCGTTGGGGACACAGGCGGCAAGAGCCTCACCGGTCTGGGTGACCAGCTTTTCGTTGCGGCTTGAGAGGATGATCGCGGCCAGGCGGCCGAAAGGGGGAAGGCCCGCGTGCTCTCGCTTGGCCCATTCGGCGGCGTAGAACGCATCGCGGTCGCCGGAGGCCATGGCCTTGAGCACCGGATGCGTGGGATCGCTGGTTTGAATGAGTACGCGCCCCGGGCGTTCGGCGCGCCCTGCTCTGCCCGACACCTGATGCAGCAATTGAAACGTGCGCTCGCGGGCGCGCGGATCGGCGCCGTCGAGCCCGACATCGGCGTCGATGACGCCCACCAGCGTCAGCATGGGGAAGTTGTGGCCTTTGGCCACGATCTGAGTGCCAATCAGAATGTCGATTTCGTGATTGGCGATGGCTTCGATGGCCGATTGAATTTGGCGCGGGCCGCTCATCGTGTCACTGGAAGCGATGTTTGTGCGCGCGGTTGGGAATTTTGCGGCGACTTCCTCGGCGACGCGTTCGACACCCGGGCCGCAGGCAATGAAGGTGCCCGCGGCTTTGCATTCGGGACAGGCTGGCGGGGTGTTTCGATCAAATCCGCAATGATGGCAGACAAGCTTGCGGCGGAAGCGGTGCTCGACCAGCCAGGCGGTGCAGCGCGGACAACCCAATTTGTGGCCGCAGGCCTTGCAAAGCGTCAGGGGTGCGAAGCCGCGCCGGTTGAGGAAGAGCATGACCTGCTCGCCCTGCGCCAAGGTTTCCTCGACCGCGCGCGTCAACGTGGGCGAGATGAAATCGCCCGCTTTGGTTTCTTCGCGTTTCATGTCGATGAGGAAAGCTTCGGGCAAGGTGGCGCGGCCGTGGCGATGGGGCAGGCTAAGATGGGCATAGCGATGCTGACCGGCATTGACCCAGGTTTCCAGAGACGGGGTAGCGGAACTGAGGACGATGGGGCAGTTTTCATGACGTGCGCGCACAACCGCCATGTCGCGCGCATGATAAACCATGCCGTCTTCTTGTTTGAAGGCGCTGTCATGCTCTTCGTCGACGACGACAAGGCCCAATTCCTTGAAGGGCAGAAACAGAGCCGAGCGTGCGCCGACGATGACGCGGACATCGCCTTGCTGCACCGCGCGCCAATTGCGGCGGCGCTGGGCTTGGGCGAGGCCGGAGTGCCATTCCACGGGCCTGACGCCGAAGCGCTTGGCGAAGCGGTCGAGGAATTGAACGGTGAGAGCGATTTCGGGCAGCAGAATGAGCGCCTGCTTGTTTGCTTGCAGGGCGGCCGCGACGGCTTCGAAATAGGCTTCGGTTTTTCCTGATCCGGTGACACCATCCAGCAATATGGCTTCGAAGCGCCTTGCGTGCACCGCTTTGATCATGTGGGTGGCGGCTTTGGACTGGGCCGACGATAGGGTTGGTCCGGCGAAGGCGGGGTCGGGGCACTTGTCCGGGCGATAGGGCGGAAGCGTTACTTCTTCGAGCGCGCGCAGTTTGACGAGGCCGCGGACGACTTCACCCGAAACTCCGGCGGCTTCGGCGAGCTCGGTGAGGCGGCGGGCAAGTCCATCTGCGGCAATGTGCAAAACTCTGGCACGGCCGGGCGACAATTTTTCCGGCCGATGGGCGCCTAGCCTGAAGGCTTTGAGGTCGCGCTCAGGCTCCAGCGCATCAGGCGAGCGCAAAACGAGGTTGATCACATCGCCCACCGGCGCGATCACGTAGTTGGCCACCCACTCGGCGAACTGCAAAAGATTGTCGCGCAGCGGCGGGACGTCGAAGTGGCGCACCACTTCCTTGAGACGCTCGCGGGCAAATTTGCCTTCGCCAGGCCCCCATACCACGCCCAGAGACATGCCGCTGCGACCCAAGGGCACTTCGACAATGTCGCCGCGCGCAAGTTGCATTCCGGGCGGCACGCGGTAGTCGAGTGCGCCTTTTAATGGGCGCGGCACGACGACGCCTACGATGCAGCCATCCACAGGCATTAACTCGATTTGCTGTTGGGCGGGTGGCGCCATGGGGTAAGGTCGAGCCGATTGAAAACTAGAGGTCAAGCATCATGAAATTCTTTATCGATTCGGCGGATGTTAGCGAGATTAAAGCGCTGGCGGCGACAGGACTCATTGACGGGGTGACGACAAATCCGTCGCTGGTGGCGAAATCTGGACGGAAATTCACAGATGCGCTCGCCGAGATTTGTGATTTGGTGGATGGGCCAGTGAGTGCGGAGGTGATGGCGACTGACGCTGAAGGCATGATTGCTGAAGGCCGCGCGCTGGCGAAAATTGCTGAAAACATTGCGGTGAAGGTTCCGTTGACGTGGGCGGGGTTGCGTGCGTGCAAGACGCTGACCGAGGAAGACACGATGGTCAATGTCACGTTGTGCTTCTCAGCCAATCAGGCACTGT
>JANOFD010000370.1:0-1463 GCA_031413455.1 Rhodobiaceae bacterium | reverse complement strand
GAGGAGAAGGCGCGGCGCGAGTTGCCGCCGGATTGCGCGCGCTGGCTGGAACGGGGGCGCCTGTTGCAGGATTGAGTCTTAAGGAAGAAAGGGACTCACGCAAAGACGCAAAGAAGAAGAAAGGAAGGCGCGCCAACGGCGCGCAAGAGATTCTGGTTCGGCAAACCTCTAGCCGGTTCGCGTCCTCCTTCTTCTCTCCTTCTTCTTTGCGTCTTTGCGGCTTTGCGTGAATCCTCCTTTTTCTATTGTCGCGCGAAGTGTCTGCCTCGGCTTCGCCAGTTGGGCGAGTTGCGTGGACGCATGTAGTTGATTGCGCAAGTTGTTGCGTGTTGAATGAGCTTGGGGAATGCCCGGTCACTTCGGGCTTTGGGGGACTTGTTCGTGGAACTTGGGAAGCTTGCGCTCGCGAGCCTGTGGGCTGCCGTTTTTTGGATTGGCGTTGCTTCGGCGGATGTGCCGGTAAAGCACGAAATGACGGCGGCCGACATCGAGTCCTTTCTCGATGGAATGGTGCCGTTGCAGATCGAGAGCAATGATATAGCGGGCGTGACGATTGCCATCGTCAAGGACGGCAAGCTGCTGTTCGCCAAGGGCTATGGCTTTTCCGATCTGGAAGCGCGCACGCCCGTGTCCCCTGAAAAGACACTGTTTCGCACCGGCTCCGTCACAAAACTTTTCACGTGGACGGCGGTGATGCAGCTGGTCGAGCAGGGCAAGCTCGACCTGGATGCCGATGTCAGTACCTATCTGGACTTCAAGATCGCGCCGGCATTCGGCAAGGTTGTGACGTTGCGCAATTTGATGACGCATCGGGCAGGGTTTCAGGAAACGCTCAAACATCTGGGCGCACAGAATTCCGGCAAGGTCGATCTGGGCCGCTATGTGCGCGAGAATAAGCCTGATCAGATTTTCGCACCCGGCAGCACGCCGTCCTACTCGAACTATGGCGCGGCACTGGCGGGTTACATTGTCGAACGTGTGTCGGGCGTTGCGTTCGACGTTTACGTCGATGACAAAATTTTCAAGCCTCTGGGCATGACGAACTCCACGCTCAGTCAACCGTTGCCGAAGGCGCTGGCCGGGCAAATGTCCAAGGGCTACAATTTGGGCTCGGCCGGTGCGAAGGACTTCGAAGTGATCAACGGCTATCCGGCCGGCAGCCAGTCGAGCAGTGCCATCGACATGACGAAGTTCATGCTGGCGCATCTGAATGGCGGCGCTGTGGGCGAACAACGCATTCTCAAGGCCGAAACACTGGCCTTGATGCATGACAGCATCACGAAGACCGACCCGCGTGTGAACGGGATGGCGCTGGGCTTCTATGAAGAACGCCGCAACGGCATGCAAATCATCGGGCATGGCGGGGACACTGTTTATTTCCACAGCGATTTGCATTTGATTCCCACCGAGAAACTTGGCTTCTTTGTTTGCTACAACAGTGCGGGGCGCGGGTCGCCGCCGCC
>JANOFD010000369.1:0-2126 GCA_031413455.1 Rhodobiaceae bacterium | reverse complement strand
GACAAGAACCCCGCGCAACGGGGCTATTCGGAACGCCAGGCGATCAATGCGCCAATACAAGGCGCGGCCGCCGACGTCATCCGCCGCGCGATGATCCGTATGCCCATGGCATTATCGCGCGCCGGGTTGTCAGCGCGGATGCTGCTGCAGGTGCATGACGAACTGGTCTTTGAATGCCCGGCTGGCGAGGCGGACAAAACGATTGCGGTTGCCCGCAAGGTGATGGAAAACGCGCCGCATCCAGCGGTGCAGATCAGCGTGCCGCTCGTCGTCGATGCGCGCGCGGGGAAGAACTGGGACGAGGCGCATTAGAGCGGCCGGTCATCCGGCAATAACGGCGCTGCGGCCTCAAGCGTGATCTCGATCCGCCGGTTGCCGGCGGCGAAGGGATCTTCCGGGTAGAGAGGAAAGGCTTCGCCCTTGGCCGTGACGCCCGCGATGCGCTCGCGCGGCATGCCGGCTTCTTCCATGATGCGCCGCGCGGCATTGGCGCGGTCGGCGGTTAGCTCAAACGGCGAATAGGCGCCAGCGCCCGTGGCGTCGGCGTGCGCCTCGATGAACAGCCGGTTGGCGAGCGGCTTTAGCGCGCGCGCGGTCTCCGCGATCAGCGCGGCGGCGGCGGGCGTCGGCTCGGCGCTGCCGGGGGCAAACATCGCGCGGCCACCGTGGTCACTGTTCTTGCGCAATTGGCGAAAGAGCATCCGTTGCTGGCCGTCGGCTACGCTGCGGCCTTGGGCATGACCGAAGCCATGAACCGCAAAGCGAGATAGCCACCGGTTTTCCAGTGCATCGCACGGAACCCGTTTATCAGGTGAGCGTTCTATCAAGGTTCAACGCAAAAAGGAGTTCAACTCATGCCTACTGCCTCTGGCCACACACGCGCGCTCCGCGCCTCGAAAGTCAAAGGGACCACCGTTTACAACAACGACGGTTCATCGATTGGTACTGTTGAGGACATCGTTCTCGACAAGACCTCAAGCAATGTCATGTTCGCCGTCATCGGGTTTGGCGGCTTTCTGGGTGTGGGTGAAAAATACCATCCGTTGCCGTGGTCTTTGCTCAACTACGACAAAGAGATGGGCGGTTATGTCGTGCCGCTGACCAAAGCGGTTCTGCAAGCCGCACCAGCCTACGAGATCGACGATCTGACAAAGCATGACGGCGAAATCCGCGACAAATCGTATTCGTATTACAAGGTCGACAAGGACTGGTGACATCGCGTCTGACTCATCGCAAGCAACCAAGGAGAATAAGAATGACAACCACAGTGAATGGACTTTTTGACAGCCGCGACGATGCAGCTGGTGCTGTAAAAGAAATCAAAGCGAACGGCGTGTCTGACGCAGAGATCAGCATCGTCACAAATCAGGTAGAGGGCCAAAGCGCTCAGCGCAGCTCGGATGATCGGACGGTCGACAACAACATGGCCGAATCCGGTACGGGCGACGGCGCAGCGTTCGGCGGAGCACTCGGTGCAGGTGCCGGACTCCTTGCGGGCTTGGGCATGATCGTTATTCCAGGTGTCGGGCCGTTACTCGGCGCGGGCTGGCTGGTCACGACGGCGATCGGCGCCGCAGTGGGTGCTTCCGGCGGCGGTCTTATCGGCGCTTTGGTCGGAGCCGGCGTCGACAACGACGATGCGCAGATCTACGTCGACCGCATTCGCAGCGGCGGAACCCTGGTCTCCGTCCGCGTAGCGGATACAGAGGTGGACGCGATCGCAGCCATTATGATGAAGTACAAAGGCTTGGATCACGAAGGCACGCCGATGGATCGTATGGTGGAAACGAACACCACGCGCGTGCAGACTTCGCAGACGACAACCCCGGCCAGCTAACTCTCCCCAATTACGATTACACCAATCGGGGGCGGATGAATTTCCGCCCCCCTTGTGGATTGTCTTTGCGCCGTGGCGCTTGAGCCATTGGCGTAAAACCGCGTATTTCTTGAAAAGTTCCGACGAGTTACGAAGGAATCTGTGTCCTTGGGACCACAGCTTAACGAAGCGTCAACTTTATGGTTTTCTTTTTGGGGAACCACATCAAAAGTCTATGCGTTGTGTCTGCCGGGAAGAGAGGAACAACACCCATGCGTATTCCGAGAAAACCATCAATCCGACATTCCGC
>JANOFD010000368.1:0-2394 GCA_031413455.1 Rhodobiaceae bacterium | reverse complement strand
CATTCACGGTTGCCGCGAGCAACAACGGTCAACCCGGTAAATCCTGATGTTCGACTGGGGCGCCGCCGCCGTCCTTGTAAACGCTCTTTTATACGCGACCTGTCTCACTGCCGGTGGCGGTGTTCTTTTCCTTGCGATGTTTGGGCGGCAGTTGAACGAGCCTGAACGGCAATTCGTCATTCAATTTACCCGCTCCATGGCGGTCGCCGCACTCTACGTGACCATTGCACGGGTGACGATCCTGAGCGCCATGCTCGGCGATGATTTCGCCAGTCTGTGGGATTGGTCCCTCATCCAGATTGTCCTTGAAGGCAGTGATGGGCGCGCGACTGCAGTTCGAGTGGTGGGCCTGATCGGCATTGCCGCATTCTCATTTGGAACCAGCGCGACCCAAGCCATTGCTTTGGTTGGCGCCGTTGCGTTGGCGGGATCGTTCGCGCTGACGGGTCACACTGGCACTGTTGGTCCGGGGGTTCTACCCCGCCTTCTGATTGCTGCTCACGTGCTTGGCGTTTCATTCTGGATTGGTGCGCTGGTGCCGCTGTTCAAGATTGCATCGAACCCGGAGTTCTCGCGCATCGGCACAATCTTGCGGCGCTTTGGCAGCATCGCCGTTATCATTGTCCCCGGCTTGATTGCCGCCGGCCTCGTTCTGCTTTGGCTTCTTCTGGGTTCGTTGGAGGCCATTTTTACTTCCGACTATGGCCGCCTGTTGCTCATTAAATTGGCCTTCGTTGCCGTAATTCTGACGCTGGCGGCTGTCAACAAGCTCCGCCTGACGCCGGGCGTGGCGGCCGGGGACCGCGCCGCCGCCGCACGCCTTAGGTGGTCGATTGCAGGGGAAATGACCTTGGCCACCGCCATCCTCCTCGTCACCGCGACGTTGACGACGGCCGTTGGGCCGCCGGAGATGGAGTAGGAAATGTCATGCGATTTTAGGGTTTACCCCGTAGGGGTATATTTGTGTTCACAGGAGTTTCGCACGTGATTGCCCTTTACACCGTTCTTGCCCTTGCCTTGGCCGCGGATGAATCCGTACTCGCGCAAAGCGGGGCGCCGGATACGCAACCTGCTGCCGCGCCGGCCAGCGAACCGATGTCAATGATGGATATGACCGGCTCGTTCGGTTCCTATCCGATGACGCGCGATGCCTCGGGCACCAGCTGGCAGCCCGACGTGACCCCGCACATGATGGGCCACGAGATGCGCGGTGGCTGGATGATCATGGGCCATATGATGCTCAACGGCGTTTACGATTGGCAGGATGGCCCGCGCGGCGACGAGAAGGCGTTCGTCTCGGGCATGCTGATGGCATCGGCGCGCCGGGAATTCGATAGCGGGGACGTGCTGAATTTTCGCGCGATGTTCAGTCCCGACCCCTTCATGGGCAAGACCGGCTATCCGCTTCTGCTTGCGGCGGGGGAAACCGCAAACGGCGTGACGCCGCTAATCGACCGGCAGCATCCGCACGAGCTGGTGATGGAGTTGTCGGCCTCTTACAGTCACGTCATCGATGATAACGATAGTTTGTTTATCTATGCGGGACTTCCGGGGGAACCCGCCTTTGGCCCGCCGCCCTTCATGCATCGCCTGTCGACGATGGACAGTCCGGAAGCGCCGATCACGCATCACTGGTTCGACTCAAGCCATATCACATTCGGGGTTATTACGGCGGGATGGGTCCACGATGCGTGGAAACTGGAAGTGTCGCGCTTCACGGGGCGCGAGCCCGACAAGGATCGCTTCGACATCGAAGAGCCCAAGCTTGACAGCACGTCGATCCGCGCCAGTTGGAACCCGTCGGAGAATTTGTCTCTGCAGGTCTCATGGGCGGACTTCAAGAGCCCCGAGCAGCTTGAGCCCGAGGTCGATGAGCAACGCCTGTCGGCGAGCGCAATCTATACTGTGGCTCTGGCCGATGAGGGCTGGTGGTCGACCACGATTGCGTGGGGACTTAAGGATCCGAGCGAGGATGAAACGATGCATGCCATCGCACTCGAGACCGCCTTCGCGCCCGATCGCGACTGGACGCTGTTCGCGCGCGGCGAGGTGATCGAAAGCCATGAGCTCGATCCGGCGGACACCATCAACACCGTGGGCAAAGTGTCGTTTGGCGCCATTCGCGATTTCCATGTGGCGGACAATGTGCGGCTCGGCATCGGCGCGCTCTACAGCGTCAACTTCGTGCCGGACAACCTTGAAACGTCCTACGGCGGCGATCCCGATGGGGCGATGGTGTTTGTGAGATTGGTTGCGGGGACGTAAGGCGTTACGACGCGCGCGACGTCCCCCCATCGTCTGCAGCCGAACGCTTGTTGCCGGGGCGCGTACGAACTAGGCTTTCACACGAAAACGCGAAAAGAAAAGGCGAGGCCATTTCCGCTCGACTGCACT
>JANOFD010000367.1:0-1640 GCA_031413455.1 Rhodobiaceae bacterium | reverse complement strand
GGCGCCATCGACGTCTGCGTCGGTCATGATGATGACTTTGCCATAGCGCAGGTCTTCAGCGCGGAACCTGTCGCCGATGCCGCAACCCAGGGCCTGGACGAGGTCGGAGAGTTCCTGGTTGGCGGCCAATTTTCCCGCCGCCGCACTGGCGACATTGAGGATCTTGCCGCGCAAGGGCAGAACGGCCTGGGTGTTGCGATCGCGGGCCTGCTTGGCGGAGCCGCCGGCGGAATCGCCTTCGACGAGGAAGATCTCGGTGTCTTCGGACGAACCGGACGAGCAGTCGGAAAGTTTGCCGGGCAGGCGCAGTTTGCGGGTGGCGCTTTGGCGGCCGACCTCTTTCTCCTGGCGGCGGCGAATGCGGTCTTCGGCTTGTTCGATGACGAAGGTGAGGAGGCGGGTGGCATCGTTGGGCGAGTCGGCAAGCCAGTGGTCGAAATGGTCTTTGATGACGCCTTCGACCAGGCGTTGGGCTTCGGGGTTGGAGAGTTTGTCTTTGGTCTGTCCCTGAAATTGCGGTTCGCGAATGAAGACCGAGAGCATGGCCTGCGCCGAAGCCATCACGTCCTCGGCGGTGATCTGGGCGGCCTTGCGGTTGTTGGTGAGTTCGCCGTAAGCGCGCAAGGATCGCGACATCGCTGCGCGCAGACCGGAATCGTGAGTGCCACCTTGAGGCGTGGGGATGGTGTTGCAATAGGACGACATGAAGGGGTCGAGGGCGGGCGACCACGAGATCGCCCATTCGACGATGCCTTTGTTGTCTTTGGACTCAATGCGGTTGGCAAACGGGCGTGGCGTGACGGTCGTGGCTTTGCCGATGGTGCTGGCGAGGTAGTCGCCGAGGCCGCCGGGGAAGTGCAGCGTTTCATCCGCAGGCGTGGTGTCGGTGCCGTGAATGAGGGCAGGGTCACACGACCAGCGGATTTCAACGCCGCGAAACAGATAGGCCTTGGAGCGCGCCATCTTGTAGAGGCGCGTGGGTTTGAAATGGGCGTCGGGGCCGAAGATTTTGATGTCGGGTTTGAAGCGCACCGTGGTGCCGCGGCGGTTGTGGATGGGCCCGAGGTCTTTGAGCTTGGTGACGGGGGCGCCGCGCTCGTATTTCTGGCTCCACAAATTGCGGTCGCGGGCGACTTCGACTTCAAGCCATTCGGAAAGCGCGTTGACGACAGAGGAGCCGACACCGTGCAAGCCGCCACTGGTCTCGTAGGCACCGGCGGTGAACTTGCCGCCCGAGTGCAGGGTGGTCATGATGATCTCAAGTGCGGATTTGTTCTTGAACTTGGGATGCGGGTCGATGGGAATGCCGCGGCCGTTGTCGCGCACGGTCATGACGTTGCCTTCGGCGAGCTCGATCTCGATGCGGGTGGCGTGGCCGGCGACGGCTTCGTCCATGGCGTTGTCGATGATCTCGGCGGCGAGGTGGTGCAGCGCACGTTCATCCGTGCCGCACTAAAGTTGTTTTTCCCGCACCATTGTTTCCTACCAAACCAATTTTATTTCCAGGAACAAATGTCATATTCAATTTTCGCAAAATCAGGTTTTCAGAATTCGGATATCTGAAACTAACATTTTCAAAAACAATTTCTGGCGCTGAAACAAGATTGAGGGTGATTGGTTTCTTGGATTCAATCACGATG
>JANOFD010000366.1:0-3059 GCA_031413455.1 Rhodobiaceae bacterium | reverse complement strand
CCCGCATTTCGGGTCGAATCAAAACATCGTAGGATCGTTACCGCCACAGTGTCGATAGCCTATGGTCGCTGCCTATCTCTCATCCGCAAAGCGATTGACCTTGTGCTCAACACATTTGGGCATCGGAAGGACAAGCAGTGATCAAAGTACGCAACGGCAGCACCTCAAGCAACCAGCAGATTATGCAGCTGTCGCGCGAAGATTATTCTTTGCTGTCCCCGCATTTGAAGCTAGTCGATTTGCCTTTGCGCAAAATGCTTGAAAGTGCCAACAAACCGATTGACACGGTTTACTTCCTAGACAGCGGACTCGCGTCGGTGACCGCGTTCAACCCGTCAGGCAATACTATCGAAGTCGGATTGATCGGCCGCGAAGGCGTCACCGGTCTTGCCGTCATATTAGGCGCGAAACAATCCCCGGGTGCGACGACAATGCAGCAGCCGGGCCGGGGCCTGCAAATCTCCGCAAACCATTTGCACAGCGCGCTAGAGAAGAGCGCCGGATTGCGCGCGTCATTGCAGCGCTATGCGCATGTTTTTATGGTTCAGGTTTCGCACGGCGCGCTTGTCAATGGACGCAACACGCTTGAGATCCGGCTGGCGCGCTGGTTGTTGATGGCGGACGACAGGACGGGCGGGACCGAGTTGAGGGTGACGCACGAATTGCTGGCCCTGACGCTGGGCGTGCGGCGGGCGGGTGTCACAGTGGCCCTGAGCGCGCTGACCGAGCTTTCTTTGGTGCAGGCCGGACGTGGCGCGATTTCAATTGTGAACCGCAAGGGCCTCGAAAAGCTGGCCGGCGATGCTTATGGTGTCCCTGAATCAGAATTCAAGCGCCTGTTTTCATAAAGCGGCGGGGAACGACATGACGACGGCAAGTCCCGGGTTTGCGTTGCGAAGCTCCAGCGTTCCGCCGGCGCGGCGGACGACGGCTTCGACGAAGGAGAGGCCCAGCCCCAGGCCTGCAGAGTTTGGTCCGCGATAAAAACGCTTTTTGACGTTCTCGCGTTCGCTTTGCGGGATGCCGGGTCCGTTGTCGGCGAAGCTTAACACGACATTGCCACTGTGAGTCTGACAAGTGATGCGAACGCGCGTGCCAGGCGGGGTGTGGCTGATGACATTCTCAAGCAGGGTTGCTGCGGCAATGGAGACCAATTCGGGATCCGCCAGGATTTCGCCGGGCAAGAGTTCGAGCTGAATTTCGCGCCCGGCCTCGGCGAAAGCCGCGGAATAGGCATCGGCGATCGCCGCCACCCGTTGCGCGACGTTGACGATCTGGGTCGATGGCTTCTGCGTGGTTTCCACATGGGACAGACGCAGGATCGCATCGTAACTCTTCGATACATAGTCCAGGCGCAAGGCGATGCGCGCCAGGGCCGCGCTCTTGGCCGGCTCTGCGGTTTCGGGGTCGTTGACGATCTCCAATTGCGAGACGATGTGTGAGAGCGGGGTGCGCAACTCGTGGGCGATGGCCTGCATTGCCGTCTGCAGTTCCTTGTTATGGCGCTCGATGGCGGCCAGCATCGCATTGACGTGGCGGCTGATGACGGCGATGGAGCCGCGCTGGCCATCTTCAATCAGCCGGGTGGAGAAGTCGCCGCCTTTCACGAGGGCCAATGAGCGCGTAATCGACTCCAGCGCGCGACCGGTGGCGCCAATGGTGTTGAATGTGATCAACAAAATTGCAATGAGCGCGGTGCCGCCGATCCCCGCCACGATGCGGGCGACTTCGACGCCTGGAGCGGTTTCCGCCGTCAAATCGCCCGAGACCGAGACAACGCGTGCGCCGGGGAGTTGCCGCAACAACGCCAGGCGCGCGTGGGACCCTTGCGCATATTCGAACCAGCCAAGGCGGCCCGCGGCGTGCAATGAACCATCGAAGAGGACGCGGCCATCGGCTGCGCGCAGGCCAAACCTCAGCAGCGTAGACTCGCGTTGGAGTTCGCGAATTTCGGCTGCGAGCGCCGCCATGCCGCCACGCGCATCGACGCGGACCAGGGCGCTGGAGACACTGATGATCCTTAGGCGAACGTCCTCGCGGCCGGATTTTTGCAACCACACTTCACCGGCGAGGCCTGCGAGGATCACCAGAATTGAAAAGGCAATGCCTGCGAACTGCCCGGCAAACTGTTCGTTGCGCGAGCGCGGGCCGTCCCCGAAATTGGGAATGCTAATCCGCGCGGAAAACATAACCCTGTCCTCGCGTCGTGCGGATCAGCCGCGATGCGCCACCGGCCTCGAGCTTTGTACGCAACCGGGACATTTGTGATTCGACAATGTTGGTGCCGGGGTCAAAGTTGATGTCCCAAATCGCCTGCAGCAACATGGTCCGGGTGACGATCTGGCCGGGGCGCATGGCGAGAAATTCAAGCACTTCGTATTCCTTGGTCAGCAAATCAAGCCGCTTGCCCGCGCGCGTGACCTGCCTGTTCACGCGGTCGATGGTCAGATCGCCCGTGTTGACGTTTGCTGAGGCCTTGCCAGCGTTTTCACCGCGGCGTGCGAGGGCGTGAAGGCGCGCCAGCAATTCTTCAAAGGCAAACGGTTTGCAAAGATAGTCGTCGGCTCCCGCGAACAAGCCCTCTGTACGGCTGGCGATTTCACTGAGTGCCGTCAGCATCAAGACCGGAGTCATCAATCCGTCTTGACGCAGGCGTCGGACAGCGGTCAAGCCATCGATGCCCGGCAGCATCCGGTCGACGATCAGTGCGTCGAAATTTTGCTCGCGTGCGCGGGTGCTCCCTGTTTCGGCATTGGCGCAGACGTCTACGCTATGGCCATGCTTGAGCAGGCGATCTGACAGATAGCCCGCCGTTTCTGTGTCGTCTTCGATGATGAGTATTTTCATGACCTATGCGAGTCGTACCGTGCCATTTTGTGGAGATTGCAGCAAAATGACGCGAGTTCAAACAGCCTACATTGCATGAATCTAGCACGAGGATTTCAATTTTCCGAGAGTGCTGATTGTTATTGCCTGTGTTCGGGCTGTTTCGTACCAAATCGCGCACAACTTGTTATGAACGGGGCAGGCTATGCGGTCAAAACACAACTGGAAACTCG
>JANOFD010000365.1:0-5227 GCA_031413455.1 Rhodobiaceae bacterium | reverse complement strand
GCAACAGTCGTGCGCGCCTCTGCATCCGATTTTGCGGCGTGATTTCGCGTGACCGCAAATATCAATGTGGAGATCAAAAACATGAGTGCCAGAATTACAATGACGCGCGCCATATCAGCCAAATATTCCTATCAAAACCGGATGACCATTTTAATCGCGCACACCGGTCCCGCAATTGCGGCATGACCGGCTGTCAACAAGTTCGTTAGTGTTGATTTAGCGACTTCAGATAGAGCGCAATTGCCCGCCGGTCTTCGCTTGTGAGGTGTTTCGTGTTGTCTTCTATCACTTCCGCCATTGGACCTTGAGCCGAATCAAAGTCTGGCTTCACCCCACTCTTGAGATATTCCGCTATTTCTTCCACAGACCAATCCGCGAAGTTACTCTTGGTTGCACCAACGAGAGCGGGTACCCGCCAGCCATCCGGCCCGCTCCGGTTTCCCTGCAAATGAGCATTTCTGTCAAGCGCACCAAAGACATTGCGCGGCGTATGACACTCCCCGCAATGACCCAGCGCCCTGACCAAATACTCGCCGCGAGGCCATGCCGCATGTTGCCGACCATCAGCAAACAACAGCTTCCAGCCCTTCATCAGAGCTCGCCATGAAAACGGAAACGAAATCGTGTTGGCGAGCCGCGGGGCCTTCACGGGTTCGAGCGTATACAGATAGGCCTTGATCGCAAGCACATCGCTCACACGCATCGCCGAATACGACGTGTACGGAAATACCGGATAAAGCTGCTCGCCGTGAATACCCTCTCCCAATGTCACGGCACGGACAAAGTCCCCGTCACTCCATCCGCCAATGCCGGTTTCAACGTCAGGTGTCAGATTGGGTGAATAAAACACGCCGAATGGTGTCGTCAGCGCCCGGCCACCAGCAAAGGCAATGCCGCCACCCTTCCGGTCCCAATGACAACTGATGCAACCCGCAGCGCGCACAACGTAGGCGCCACGCTCAGCCATGCCAGGGTTGCGGCTTGAGCTCCCTTCGGGAATGACCACCGGCGAACTGGACGGCACAGACAGCCAGACGAGGACCAGGACGCCGGTTGCGAGCGCCCCAATAATCGCCAGCTGCAACAGCCTCACGGCTACGGAGCTTCTGGTCCACGAAACTGATCGTGACACCCCTTGCAGGACTTCCCAATGTCACCGAAAGCCGCATCAAATTTTGCTTGATCTCCTGCGGCGGCATCCGCTGCCTTCAGGGCGCTAGTCATTGCTTCGATTGCCGCTTTGAATTGATCAGGTTTCGTCCAGATATCCTGCAGCGCCCGTGACTTTGTAACGCCGGCATCGCCTATGCCCGTCCCCTTGGGAAAGCGCGATTGTACGGCCGCTGCAAACGCGATGGCTTTCGCGAGTTCCGCTTTTGCACCTGCAGCGTCCCCCGCTGTTCGCGCTCCCTTCAAGTTGCCGCCAAGCGCTTTCATTCCAGCGACACGCTCATCGACAATTTGCTGCGGTGTGAGCGTGGCCGAAGCCAAAACACTACCCGCCGACAAGGCCAATCCAGCAACCACAGCACCGATCCAAACTCTCATCACATATCTCCCAGATTTCGGAATTTAACCCATCGTTACCTATTGCGCCACCCGCGCCAAGCCCCAATTTGAACCGGATACGAAAACAGTCACCGTTTCGACACACAAATCAGGCACTAGTTTAAACTCTTTACGGATGCACCCTATAGTACCCCCCTCTGGCGTTCCGGCTTGGACAGAACAATGCAGAAGCTGATTGGTGTTTGCGTCTTTTGTGGATCGTCCGAAGGTAACGATCCTGCCTATTCGCAGGCCGCGAAAGCACTCGGCCGCCACATCGCCGAAGCGAAAGCAAAATTGATCTACGGCGGCGCTTCGATCGGCCTCATGGGCGATGTTGCGCGCGCGGCGCTTGATGCCGGCGGCGAAGTCATCGGTATCATCCCGCAATTCCTCCGCGCCCGCGAAATCGAACTGGGCAATCTGACCGAACTTGTTATCACCCCGAATATGCACGAACGCAAGGAACGCATGCACAGCCAATCTGATGCGTTCGTCGTTCTACCAGGCGGACTTGGCACGCTTGAAGAAGTTCTCGAAGCCATGACCTGGGCGCAACTGGGCTTGCACAAAAAGCCCATTGTCTTTGTCAACATCAAAGGTTTTTGGGATCCGCTCTTCGCCACGTTCGATCGCGTCGATACTCACCACTTCGCACGCTATGGCCTGAGGGAGCTTTACACCTCCGTCAGCCGCGTCGAAGACACACTGCCCGCCATCATGAACTTCCGCCGTCAGGCCGCCGAATAGCGCTCGCGCCGCAAAGCCTCCCAGGACACGAGCGCCAGCGCGCTCCAGATCAGCACAAACGTAAACACGTGTGCGCGCGTGAAAGGCTCATCGTACAGGAACACCGCGATCAACAGGCTGATGGACGGCGCCAGGTACTGCAGAAATCCCAGCGTCGACAATGGGATCAAACGCACGCCAGCTGAAAACAACATCAGCGGAACAGCTGTCAACGGCCCAGCAAGCACAATGCAAAGACTGATAAATGCTCCCGCATGGATGAATGAACCCTGCGCGTTTGCCATGAGATAAACCGCATACCCCAGCGACAGTGGCATTAACAGCAACGCTTCCACACCCAGACCTTCGATGGACTCAACGGCAACGGTTTTTCGTATCAATCCGTAGACGCCAAAACTACCCGCAAGCACCAGCGACACCCACGGCAAATACCCCAGTGATAGCGTGAAATTGGCAACCCCAAGCGCGGCCAGCCCGATCGCGATCAACTGCACCCGCGACAATCGCTCTCCCAGCACCGCCACGCCCAGAACAAAACTCACCAGCGGCGTGATGTAGTACCCAAGGCTGGTTGCAATGATCATGTCATTGGTAACCGCCCAAATGAAAACACCCCAATTCACCGCAATCAACACGGCGCTCGCGAACAAGGCCGCAAGCGATTTCCGGTCCTGCAGCGCCGACCACAGTTTCGCCAACCGGCCCCAGACATACAAAACCCACACTACAAACACTAACGTCCAGACAATGCGGTGCGCGACGATTTCGACTGCGCTCACGCCCACCAGCAACTTCCAGAAGATCGGGACAACACCCCAGATGATATAAGCGCTCGCCGCATAGATGACGCCGGCGCGCGCAGACTGATGTTCAGGCATCGCGCATATGCCTCTCCTCAGCCACGCGACGAAGGCGCTCCGTCGCGCAGCAGCTTGTAAGTGATGGAGTCAATCAGCGCCTCGAATGAGGCATCGACAATATTGGCAGAAAGGCCAACTGTCGACCACCGATTACCCTCAGCGTCCGCACTTTCGATCATGACACGCGTCACAGCCTCGGTACCAGCCGTGAGAATACGCACTTTGTAATCGACAAGCTTCAAGTCTTCGAGCCATTTGGAATAGCGTCCCAAATCTTTGCGCAATGCATTGTCGAGTGCGTTCACCGGACCATTCCCCTCCCCCACATTCATGATGCGCTCGCCATCCACGGTCACCTTCACCACCGCCTCCGAGACCGTCACTTCTTCGCCAAGCGCATTGTGCCGGCGCTCCACCGAGACCCGGAACCCGTCGATCTTGAAAAAGACCGGCACCGCCCCCAAGGCCCGCCGCGCCAACAGCTCAAGTGACGCTTCCGCACCGTCATACGAATAACCAAGAAACTCGCGCGCTTTGATCTGATCGAGCAACTGAGAGACGCGCGGGTCTTTCGAGTCGGCATCGATGCCAAGCTCCGTCAGGCGTCCCAACAGGTTCGAACGCCCCGCCTGATCTGAAACCGGAATTTTGCGCGCATTGCCCACCAGCTCTGGCGGCACGTGCTCATACGAACGCGGGTCTTTCATCACTGCCGACGCATGCAGACCGCCTTTGTGCGCAAACGCCGACGCCCCCACATAGGGCGCGTGCCGGTTGGGTGCCCGGTTCAAAATCTCGTCAAGCAAGCGCGACACATGCGTAATATTTTTCAAACGATCCGCAGAAATGCCGATCTCGAACCGCGTCGCGAAGTCGGCCTTTAGCAAAAGCGTCGGAATGAGCGAAACCAGATTGGCATTGCCACACCGTTCACCCAGTCCGTTCAGTGTCCCCTGAACTTGCCGCGCGCCCGCGCGAATGGCCGCCAGCGTATTGGCCACCGCATTCTCGGTGTCGTTATGCGCATGAATGCCCACACCTTCACCGGGCACAGACTTCACCACCTGCGCCACAATCTGCTCAACTTCATGCGGCAGTGTGCCGCCATTCGTGTCGCACAAAACCACCCAGCGCGCCCCGCCGTCCAGCGCCGCCTTCAGGCACGAAAGTGCATAGCCGGGATTGGACTTGAACCCATCAAAGAAATGCTCGGCATCGAAAATCGCCTCGCGCGAGCGCTTCACGACTTCCTGCATGCTTTCGGCAATCGCCGCAAGATTGTCAGCCTGTGAAATCTCCAGAATCTTGTCGACATGAAAGTCCCACGCCTTTCCTACCAGGCAACACGCCTGCACTTTCGCATCAAGCACGCTGGCCAATCCCGGGTCATTGCCCGCACTGCGCCCAACCTTTTTTGTCATACCAAACGCAACCAGCCGCGCGTTCTTCAACACTGGCGGATCGGCAAAAAATCCGGTGTCAGTCGGATTGGCGCCCGGCCACCCGCCCTCGATATAGTCCAGACCAAACGAATCCAGCGCCAACGCAATTTGCCGCTTGTCCTCGACAGAAAAATCCACACCTTGCGTCTGCGCCCCATCGCGCAAAGTGGTATCAAACAAATAAAGCCGTTCGCGGGTCATGACACCACCTTCCACGTTGTCCCACCCGCGCTGTCTTCAATCGCCACACCCATCTTCGATAACTCACCGCGCAGCCGGTCCGCCTCGGCGAAATTCTTTGCCTTGCGCGCTGCATTTCGCTCGGCGATCAGCGCCTCAACCCGCAGCGCGTCAATCGCCTGCGCATTGGTCGACAAATCAGTCTCTTTCTCGTTGCCATAGAGACCCAGAAATTCAAGCGTCGCCTTCAATCGCGACCGGTCACCGTCATGGTTTCGTGCCGCCGCCGTCAACCCGTGCAGCACCGTCATCACTGCGGCCGTATTCAAATCATCGTTCAGCGCCGCAAGAACTTCTTCGTCCACTTCGCGTCCAGCCTCCACACCATGCAGCATCCGCGCCCACTCAAACAACCGACTGCGCGATTGCTCCAGCCGCTCCACCGTC
>JANOFD010000364.1:0-1800 GCA_031413455.1 Rhodobiaceae bacterium | reverse complement strand
CTTCGCCCATGATATTCAGCAGAGGAGTGTCAGACATGATGCTGATGGCGTCGAGTTCGAAGTAGCGAGGAAAGTCTTCTTGAGGAAATACTTTCTTCTGAGGTGACGTCGACGGCGGCGAGCGAGCCGATGATCAAGGCGCGCGGCGTTTCGCTGTCGAGCACGAAGGCGCATTCGTTGCGCCGGCGCAGCACGGTGTAGACGCGCTCGGCGATTGCGGCGCGGTCCTTCGAGCCCGCAAAGCGATGGGCCTTGCCCCAGCCGGAGATGGTGCGATCGGCCGCCGCTTTCAGCGCGACGACCTCGGTTAGAATTTCAGCCGCCGCCGCCAGCCGTGCGCCAGGTGTCATCCCCCCGACATCGGATAGTTGGGCGACTCGCGCGTGACCAGGATCGAGTGCGGGTGGCTTTCGCGTAGACCCGCATTCGAGATGCGCACGAACTTTGCGTTCTTCTGAAAATCGGCGATGGTTGTGGATCCCGTATAGCCCATCGACGCGCGCAGGCCGCCGACGAGTTGGTGGACGACGCTTGAGATCGGGCCTTTGTAAGGCACCTGACCTTCGACGCCTTCTGGCACGAGCTTTAAAGTATCGCTGACTTCCGCCTGGAAATACCGGTCGGCCGACCCGCGCGCCATTGAGCCCAACGAGCCCATGCCGCGGTAGGATTTGTAGCTCCGTCCTTGGTACAAAAACACCTCGCCCGGGCTTTCGTCGGTGCCCGCAAAAAGTGACCCAAGCATCGCGCAGCTGGCACCCGCAGCAATAGCTTTTGCAAAATCCCCTGAATATTTGATCCCGCCGTCAGCGATCACCGGGATGCCTAAAGGCCCCGCAGCCGACACCACGTTGACGATGGCGGTAAATTGCGGGACGCCGACGCCTGCCACCATGCGGGTGGTACAGATCGAACCGGGACCAATACCAACTTTGATTGCATCCGCTCCGGCGTCAATGAGCGCCTTGGCCGCATCTGCTGTCGCAACATTGCCGGCTATGACCTGTGTCTCGTTCGACATCCGTTTAATTCGTTCGACCGCCTCGATCACCCGTGCAGAATGTCCATGTGCCGTGTCAACGACAACGACATCCACACCTGCCGCAATCAGAATCTCAGTACGCGACAAGCCATCGTTGCCAACCGTCGTCGCCGCACCAACACGCAGGCGGCCCTGCGCATCTTTGGCGGCATTGGGATGCGACTCCGCCTTTTCAATATCCTTGACCGTGATTAGGCCGATGCAACGATATTGATCGTCAACCACCAGCAATTTTTCAATGCGATGCTGATGCAGCAGGCGCTTGGCCTCATCCATGCCGATATTCTGGCGCACCGTGACCAGGTTTTCCTTGGTCATCAACTGCGAAACAGACTGTCGCAAATCGGTTGCAAAACGCACATCCCGGTTGGTCAAGATCCCTGCAAGCTTTCCGGTCTTCGGCTCAATCACGGGAATACCAGAGATTCGATGGGTCTCGCGCAGCGTCCGCGCTTCCGCCAACGTCGCATTAGGTCCGATCGAAATCGGATTAAAGACAATGCCGCTTTCGAATTTCTTGACCTGGCGCACGTGCGACGCCTGTTCGTCAGGCGTCATGTTGCGGTGAATGACACCCATGCCGCCAGCCTGCGCCATGGCAATGGCAAGCTTGGCCTCGGTCACGGTGTCCATCGCCGCCGACAACAGCGGCACTGCAAGTTCAATTGTCTTGGTAAGTCTGGTGCGCGTGTCTGCCTGACCAGGCAGCACATCTGAAGCGCCCGGCACAAGCAGGACGTCATCAAAGGTCAAAGCTT
>JANOFD010000363.1:0-6180 GCA_031413455.1 Rhodobiaceae bacterium | reverse complement strand
GAGTCGGATGCACTACGCGCGGCCGTCGCCTCCGTCGCGATCAACGGGCACACGCTCGGCCCCATGTCGGCGGGCACCGGCTACACCTTGATGCACACTTGGCTCAACCGCGGCGGCCCTGGCCACCGGCGCGTAGAGGGCGGCACCGGCCGCATCGCCGATGCGCTAGTTGCCGCACTGAAGGCACGCGGCGGTGAGGTGCGTTTGTCCGCAAGCGTGAAGAATGTGCTCGTCGAAGATCAACGCGCGCGCGGTGTGCGCTTGGCCAACAGTGAAGAAATCCTCGCGCCGACAGTGATATCAGGCGCCGATCCGCGCCATTCGTTGCTGGGCCTCGTCGGCGCCCCCGAACTGCCGCCGGAATTCGTCTGGGCGACGCAATCAATCAAGATGCGCGGCGCGGTCGCCAAGGTGCATTTGCTGACCGACGGCAATCACGGCCTGCCGAAAGCCACGCTCGTCATCGCTCCGTCCATCCGCTATGCGGAACGCGCTTACGACGCGGCGAAATACGGCGAGATGTCGAAGGAACCCTATTTGGAAATCACGACCGCAGGCCGCGTGGTGTCACTGCATTTCCAATTCGCGCCATACGCGCTTCGCCAAGGCGCTTGGGAGCAGTTGCACCCGGAGCTGGAACGCTGCGCCATCGACACGGCGGCGGCCGCGTTCCCGCAACTCAAATCGTCGATCCGCGAAACCAAATCCCTAACGCCGCTCGACCTAGAAAAGACCTACGGCCTGACCGAAGGCGACCTCAACCACGGCCAGTTGATCCTGGATCAAATGTTCTTCATGCGCCCGATGCCGGGCTGGTCGAACCACAAAACCCCGATCGACGGCTTCTACCTCTGCGGCAACGGCCTCCACGCCGGCGGCGGCCTCAGCGGCGCCAGCGGCCGCAACGCCGCGCGTGCGGTGTTGAAGGGTACGTGATCCTGGGAGCGCTTACTGCAATGTCGCGCTGTCCAGGTTCAGTTTGTCGATTGGAATGCGTTCGAGGGTAGGGCGCTTTTTCTTTAGGGCTTTGAAGAATATCGCGCCGTCGCCCACGACTACGATGTTCGCGTTGGCGGGGTCGTAGAGGCGGGCGGCGACGGTCTTGACCTGATCGGGCGTGACTGCGCTGACGTCGGCGACGTAGCTCTGAAGTTTGTCGAGCGGGATGGCGAAGGCGGCGAGCTGCGTCAGTTGTCCGCCCATGCCCGATGCCGTTTCCACGTCGCGCCCGAACGAGCCGATGAGATTGGCTTGGCGGGCGCTCATTTCCTCTGGCGCTGGCAGCGCGTTGCCGAGACGCTTGAGTTCGATCTCCATCAAGTCAACGACTTGCACTGCAGCGTCGTTGCGCGTTTGCGCAAGGGCGACGATGGGGCCCGGCGCGAGGCGTTGCGGCAGGCTGGAACTGGCGCCGTAGGACAGGCCGCGCTTGATGCGGATTTCCTGGTTCAAGCGCGCGGAATAGCCGCCGCCCAAGATCGAGTTCGCTACCAGCGCGGGGAAGAACTCGGCGTCGGTGCGCGCGAGGCCGCGCATGCCGAAGCTGACGGCGGCCTGGCCGGACTTCGGCAGGTCGATGAGTATGGCGCGTTTGCCGCTGGCTGATTTTGTCACGTCGGGTTTGGCGGCCAGAGGTGTTGCGGGCTTGGCCCAATCGCCGAAGAATTTTTCGGCGAGCTTGAAACCATCTTCCGCCGTGACATCGCCGTGACATCGCCGGAAATCACCAGCACTGCGTTGTCCGGACGCCAGTGGCTGGCGTGGAAATACGCCAGGTCGTCGCGCTTGATCTTGGCGATGCTGATGGGGGAGGCGACGGCGCCGTAGGGCTCTGCTGCGAACAACAGGCGCGACATCGCATAACGCGCGACATTGCCGGGCTGGCGCAGGCTGACGGAGAGACCGTCGAGCGTTTGCTGGCGCTGGCGTTCGACTTCTTCAGCGGCGTAAGCGGGATTGCGCGCCACATCGGCCGCGATGGCGAAGGCTTCGCCGGTACGGCTCGACAGGGTTTCGAGCGAGACGCTGGAACTGTCGGCGGCGGCGGCGGCGGTGAGCGAGGCGCCCAGCGACTCGATCTGGCGCGCGATGTCAGTGGCGCTGCGCGTCGTGGTGCCTTTAGTCAGCACATCGGCGGCAAGCGACGCCAGACCCGCGCTTGTGACGGGGTCGCTGCTTGATCCGGACAAAATGCGAAGTTCGGCGCTGACCAATGGCAGATCTCGCTTGGAAGCGACGATGACGCGCAAGCCGCTGGCGAGCGTGCGCTCGGCGGGCACGGGCAGCTTTGCCGACACGGCGGCACCGGGTGCTGGCGCCTTGGCACGGCTCGCCTCGGGGGCGAGGGTGTAGATTGTTACTTCGGCTTTTGGGATATCGAGCTTTTGCGCCTGGATCGTGGGCGAGAGCGCGATCGTGTCGGCCTTGGCATCCTTGGGCTTTGCGTCGGCCGAGAGATAGCGGATCGTGATGCGCTGTTGATCGTTCAGGATCGCCTTCGCAACGCGTTGCACGTCGGCGGCGGTGACGGCCTGGATCGCGGCAAGCAGCTTGTCGGCGTATTTTGCATCGCGGAAGCGAATGACCGAGTTCGCTAGTTCCGTGGCGCGTCCGAAGGCGGTTTCACGTTCGCTCAGCGTTGCGGAGACGAGTTCGTTCTTGGCTTCGTCGAGCTCGGCTGCTGTGACCGGTGCGTCGCGCAGGCGGGCGATTTCGGCCATCAGGCTTTTGACGCCGTCTTCGGCCGATTTGCCTTCGCTCAAGACGGCGGCAAGCGTGTAAGCGCCGGGATCGCGGGAGGCTTCCAGGTTCGTGAACACTTGGGCCGCGACCTGTTGGGTGTAGACCATCGACTGATAGAGGCGTGAGCTTTCGCCCTTGACCATGATCGCGTCCAGCACGGTGAGGGCTGCGAGATCGGGGCTGAGTGAGCCCGGTTGCGGATAGGAAATCGAAATCGCGGGCAACGGCGTGTTCGGCTCATAGACCGTGTACTCGCGGGGCGCGGTGCGCGCAGGCTCGACCGCGGTCACGCGCGGGATCGGGCGCTTCGGCGTTGCGATGGGTGTGAAATATTGGTCCACCCATTTGTCGAGGGCCGCTTGATCGAAATTGCCAGAAACCACAAGTACCGCGTTGTCGGGGCGATAGTAGGCGGCGTGAAAAGCGCGCACGTCGTCGACGGTGGCCGCGTCCAAGTCTTCGATCGATCCGATGCCTGGTCGGCCATAGGGGTGGACCGCGAAGTTTGCCTGCGCGAGATAGAGGCCGAACAGTTTGCCGTAGGGCGAGGCCAGGATGCGTTGACGGTATTCCTCTTTTACGACGTCGCGTTCGGAAGCGAAAATCGCCTGATCGACGACGAGCGAGCCCATGCGGTCGGCCTCGGCCCACAACACACGCTCAAGATGATTGGCGGGGACAACTTCGTAATAGTTGGTGAAGTCGTCATAGGTCGAGGCGTTGTTGAAACCGCCGACGTCTTCGGTCAGACGGTCGAGCGTTTCGGCGGGCATGTTGCGCGTCGCTTTGAACATGATGTGTTCGAACAGATGTGCAAAGCCCGAGCGGCCGAGGGGATCGTCCTTGGAGCCAACGTCGTACCAAACCTGGACCGAGACGTTGGCCGTGTTGGCGTCGCGCAGGGCATAGACCTTGAGGCCGTTGGCGAGCGTGCGTTCGGTGAAGTTGAGGGGGGCGACGGCGAGCGCCTTGCTGCCTGGTTCGGCTGGCGGCTTGGTTGCGGGTTCGGAACAGGCGGTGACGGATAGAAGGACAAGCGCCGAGACGGCGGCGGCGACGAAATTTCTCATGAGCGACTCCTCAGTTTGGCGGCAGGTTAAACGAGTGCACCTGCCCAGCGCAAATCACGCGATTGTGTCACATGCGCCTAGCAGTATTTTTTTCAACGCCTGCGCATAGAGTTGATGTTCTGCCGCCAAGATACGCGCGGACAGCGTTGCTTCCGTGTCGCCGGGCAACACTGGCACCTCGGCCCGTGCGATCGACTGTCCCGCGTCGAGCTCTGGCACGACGTAGTGCACCGTGCAGCCAGAGATCTTTGCGCCAGCGGCCAGCGCTTGCGCCTGGGGCTTCAAGCCGCGAAACGCTGGCAGCAGGGAGGGGTGGATGTTGATGATGTGTCCCTCCCACTGGCGCACGAACGCGGGAGAGAGAATGCGCATGAAGCCCGCAAGGCAGATCAACTCGATGTTCGCTTTGGTCAGCACTTCGTGAAGCTCTGCGTCGTAGGCCTCGCGGTCGCGATGCTCGCGGCGGAAACGGATTTGATCGACGAGTTCGGTCGGAACGCCGAGCGCTTCGGCGACATGCAATCCGTCTGCGTCGGGACGGCTTGAAACAACCAACGCGATCTCACCCGGAAAATTGGGCGCGCGCGACGCTTCGATCAGCGCCCGCATATTGCTGCCGCGGCCGGAGATCAAAATGGCGACGCGTTTGCGCCTTCTCATCACGCGCTTAGATGTCCGCGATAGCGCACGGTGGGTTCGCCTTTGCCTTTGATCAAGTGGCCCAGCCGGTACACGCGCTCGCCGGCCGCCGTCAGGATCGATTGTGCCTGCGTCGTGTGTTCGGCGGGCACGATGGCGATCATGCCGATGCCGCAATTGAAGGTGCGCAGCATTTCGCGCTCGTCCACGCCGCCGGAACGGGCGAGCCATTGGAATGCAGCCGGGAACGCCCAACTCGCCAAATCAATCTCGAGATCGAGATCGTCAGGCACCACCCTGATCGCGTTTTCCGTCAGGCCGCCGCCGGTGATGTGCGCGAAGCCTTTGAGGTTGCCTTGCTTGATGAGAGCCAACGCGCTCTTGACGTAGATGCGCGTCGGGGTGAGCAGGGCCCGGCCCAGTGTTTCGTTTTTGGCAAAGGGCGCTGGTGCGTCGTATTTGAGATTCTGGTCGGAAATGATGCGGCGAACGAGTGAGTATCCGTTCGAGTGAATGCCCGATGAGGCCAAGCCCAACACGATATCGCCTTCGATCATGTCCCGGCGGGGCAGGACCTGATCGCGCTCGACGGCGCCGATGGCAAATCCCGCGAGGTCGTAGTCGCCTCGCGCGTACATGCCTGGCATTTCCGCTGTTTCACCGCCGACGAGGGCGCAGCCAGCCTGCCTGCAGCCTTCGGCGATGCCTTTGACGACCGATGTGGCCATCGCAACATCGAGTTTGCCGGTCGCGAAATAGTCGAGGAAGAGCAGAGGTTCGGCGCCCTGCACGACAATATCGTTGACCGACATGGCGACGAGGTCGATGCCAACTGTGTCGTGAATACCAGATTCGATCGCGACCTTGAGCTTGGTGCCGACACCGTCAGTGCCTGCGACCAGAAGCGGATCCTTGAATCCTGCAGCTTTGAGATCGAACAACCCGCCAAAGCCACCGAGGCTGGCGTCGGCCCCCGGCCGGGCGGTGGATTTGGCAAGTGGCTTGATTGCTTCGACCAGCGCGTCGCCTGCGTCGATGTCGACGCCAGCTTGCGCGTAGGTCAGGCCGTTCTTGGGTGTGGACATGTTTTCCCGGATGAGTATGGCAAGCTCGCGTTAAAGCAGAACTGCAGGTGCAGGCCAAGGCGCAGGGATTCTTTGATCACAGTTAGACGCTTCTATATGGTCCCGGCTCCATTTTGCGCCGGATTCATCTACCCGGTGCGCGAAAGACAGCGAAACATGACACAAAAGCGAATCCTGGTTACCAGCGCCCTTCCTTACATCAACGGCATCAAGCACTTGGGCAATCTTGCGGGCTCGATGTTGCCTGCCGATGTTTATGCGCGCTACCAGCGGGCGCGTGGGCGCGAAGTGCTGTTCATTTGCGCAACGGACGAGCACGGGACGCCAGCGGAGCTCGCGGCGCTGGGTGAAGGGTTGCCGGTTGCCGACTATTGCGCGAAGTGGTGGGAGGTTCAAAAGCGGCTCTCAGACGGCTTCGGACTTTCCTTCGATCATTTTGGCAGGTCTTCCAGCGCGCAGAACCGGGAACTGACGCAGCATTTCGCCAAAGTGCTGTGGGAGAATGGCCATATCGAAGAACGCACCACGCGACAGGTTTTCTCCAGGGCCGAGGCGCGGTTTTTGCCTGACCGCTATGTCATCGGGACTTGTCCGCATTGCGGTTATGACCGGGCCGGGGGCGACCAGTGTGAAAACTGCACGCG
>JANOFD010000362.1:0-1114 GCA_031413455.1 Rhodobiaceae bacterium | reverse complement strand
CCCACCCTTGCGGACCGGTCGGACACGTTCTCGGGTAACGCCGCCCTAAATACGTTCACCATAAAAATCTTTCTCGCACTTCGCCGAATTCGTAGGCCCGGTGGCATCCGGACGAAAGCCCAGATAATTGCACTTGATGATCGGCCACCACATCTCGCTCGGCGAACTTAGAACATGCCGGCGCAGATAGTCCGGCGCCCGCTTCCACCACTCCGGAAGCGTGGCATGCGTCTCCGTCGGCATGCGCTCTTTCGACAGCTCCAGAAACTGCGCATCGGTATAAGGGGGGCCGTTATCGGCCACCTTGGCGGCCACCGCAAAACCCGTTCCAAAAGCCAGCAAAACCACCAACATCAATCGCAACATCAAAATCTCCACATTTGATTGCAGGCATTGTATTGAATAACGCCAAACCTTGAAACGGATAAAATCGATGACCGTGCACACTCCCATTTGCGACATGTTTGGCGTGAAATACCCAATCTTCCTGGCCGGCATGGGCGGCGTCTCCTACGCCGAACTCTGCGCCGCCGTCTCCGAAGCCGGTGGCTTTGGCACTTTAGGCATGGCCGGGCGCACCCCCGATGAAATTCGCAGCGAAATGCGAAAAGTCCGCCAACTCACCAAAAAACCCTTCGGCGTCGACCTCTTGGCCGCGGTGCCTGAATCACTCGAGAAAACCGCCGACATCATCATCGAGGAAGGCGCTGCCGCCTTTATTTCGGGCCTGGGCATTCCACCCCGCCATCTCGTCGATCGCTTTCACGCCGCAGGCCTCAAAGTCATGAATGTCTGCGGCACCGTCCGCCACGCCAAAGCCGGTGAAGACGGCGGCCTTGACGCCGTCGTTGCCCAAGGCACCGAAGCTGGCGGCCACACCGGCAAGATCGCAGGCATGGCTCTTGTCCCGCAAATCGTCGACGCTGTCCGCGTGCCCGTACTCGCCGCCGGCGCCATCGTTGACGGCAGGGGCCTCGCGGCGGCCTTGGCCCTCGGCGCGCAAGGCGTCTGGATGGGAACGCGCTTCATCGCCTCAACCGAAGCCCACGCGGGCGATCTCTACAAACAAGCCGTCGTCGATGCCGGCGACGAAGACACCATCATCACCCGCGCC
>JANOFD010000361.1:0-4496 GCA_031413455.1 Rhodobiaceae bacterium | reverse complement strand
ACTGGTGACTGCGCCACGCCCTTGATGTTCTCAGGCACCTCGATGCCCGCGAGTTCCAGTACGGTCGGCGCAATATCGGTAACATGATGGAACTGCCGCCTGAACCCGCCTTTGTCCGCGATCTGTTTCGGCCAATGCGCGATCAGCGGGTCGCGAATGCCCCCGCCATGTGTGTTCTGCTTGTAGCGCTTGCCCGGCGTGTTTCCAACTTGCGCCCACCCCCAAGGATAATTCGCGTTGGATTTTGGCCCGCCAATGTCGTCGATACGCGCCATTATCTCTTCGGTCTTTTCCGGGATGCCGTTGAAATATTTGAACGTATCGATGACCCCGATCGGCCCGCCTTCTTGGCTCGCCCCATTGTCGGACATCAGCAAGATCAGCGTATTGTCGAGTTCGCCAATATCGCCCAGAAACGACACCAGACGCCCGATTTGCGCATCGGCGTGTTCCAGAAAGCCGGCAAAAGCCTCTTGCAAACGGCAGGCAAGCCGTTTGTGTTCGCTGGAAAGACTGTCCCACGCCTCCACCCCCGGATTGCGCGGCGCCAGTTCCGTATCCGGCGGAATGACCCCCAGTTGCAATTGCCGCGCAAACCACTGCTGGCGAATGACGTCCCAACCGGCATCGAACTTGCCTCGATATTTGTCGACGAACGGCCTGGGCGCCTGATGCGGCGCATGCGTCGCCCCCAACGCCAGATACAGAAAGAACGGTCGCTCACTTACAGCAGACTTCTGATTGCGAATGCAGCCCACCGCCTGATCGATCAGATCCTCAGACAGGTGATAGCCCTGCTCGGGCGTGCGCGGCGGGTCAATCGGTCGGTTGTCGCAATAAAGCTCCGGCGAGAACTGATCGGTCTCGCCTTGCAAGAAGCCATAGAAGCGATCAAAGCCGCGCGCCAAAGGCCATTGATCGAACGGACCCGCAGCGCTCGTCTCTTCCATCGACGTCAGGTGCCATTTGCCCACCATGAACGTCGAATAGCCATGCGGCCCAAGCATCTCAGCCAGCGTTCCTGCACTCTTGGCGACACTGCCGGTGCAGTTGGGATAACCGGTGTTCCAGTTCGCCAAGCCGCGCATGCCGACCGAGTGATGATTTCGCCCCGTCAGCAACGCCGCGCGTGTCGGCGAACACAGTGCCGTTGTGTGAAAATTTGTGAACCGCAAACCGCCGGCAGCCAGCCGCTCGATGTTCGGCGTCTCGATGCTCGAGCCATAGCATCCAAGATGTGCAAACCCCAGATCGTCGAACAGAATGATCAGCACGTTCGGTGCGCCCGCTTGCGGACTGGGCAAATTCTCCCAATGCGGTTTGGATTCGGCAACAGTTCGTCCGATCCTTCCCTTAAACGGCGCTGACTTGGTCATGACGCTTCCCTTGGCTGGTCTCACTGTATGTGTTTAGTGGACGCAGTTTCAAAAGGCAATTTCACACATGCGCGTCTACCGCTTTGACGAACTCAACAGCCTCGACGACCTTAAGATCCACGACGAGGTCAAGCCACAACCCCAGCGTGGCGAGCTCTTGCTCAAAGTGCATGCGGTTTCGCTCAACTATCGCGACCTTGCCGTCGTGCTCGGCCGCTATGTCCGCTCCTCGAAGCCGGGCCTCATTCCGACCAGCGACGCGGCCTGCGAAGTCGTTGAAGTAGGGGAGGGCGTTACCGCCTACAAGCCCGGTGACAGAGTGGTCAGCGCCTTCCATCCGCGTTGGTTCGGCGGCCGCCCCCTGCCTCAACAGCGCATGATACCTATGGCAGCGGCAGTGACGGTTGGTTGGCAGAGTTCAAGGCCGTTTCGCAGGAAGCAGTAGTACCGCTTCCAGACTCTTTGTCTTACGCAGATGGCTCGACGTTGCCCTGCGCCACAGTGACGGCGTGGACGGCGCTGTCCGGTCATCCCCCGATCCGCGCCGGTCAAACCGTGCTGACACTGGGCACGGGTGGCGTTTCGATCTTCGCGCTTCAGCTTGCCAAGGCGCTCGGCGCGCGGGTGATCTGCACAACCTCCACTGCGCTTAAAGCAGAAAAATTGGTAGCGCTCGGCGCCAGCGACGTCATCATCTATTCCGAGGTCGCCCACTGGGGCAAGCGGGCGCGCGAGTTGACTGGCGGCCTTGGCGTCGATTGCGTGGTCGAGGTCGGTGGCCCCGCGACAGTCAACGAGTCGCTGCGCGCCGTTGCCTGGGGCGGCGAAGTTGTTCTGATCGGTTTCCTCAGCCAAGATAATCCCGGCATCGATTACTTCCACATCAAAAGCAGCGGCGCGACAGTGCGCTCAATCGGCGTCGGTGATCGCGCCGCACTGCAGGATCTGGTGCGCGTTGTGTGCAACACCGGCATAAAGCCTGTCATCGACAGCGTCTTCAAATTCGAAGAAGCAAAGGCCGCCTTCGCCCTCCTCCAAAGCGCCAACCACGTCGGCAAGATCGTGATCAAGGTTCACGGTTGATAAAGCGCTTGCGTCAATTGACTGCCAATCATCCACATGATATCACATCGATATCAATCGGGATTTTCCATGGCCGCTCTCATTGTCAGAAACCTGCCCGAGCATGTGCACGCAGCGTTGCGGAGGCTCGCGGCCGAACGCAAGCAACCGGTCGAGGCGCTGGTGCGCGAGACGTTGAGCGCGTTGGCGCGGCGCCCGAGAGGCGGCATCGACTTCGAAAAGCTCGCGCTCGACCGGGCAGCGATGGGTTTGCACGAAGACGGGCCTGAGTGGGCACCGGCGATGGATGAACCGACACTCAGCCGAAAAGTGCTGGGCCTGTCCACGTCGCCGCGAAAACGCAAAACGAAGAAATGAGCCTTCTGCTCGATACCCACTACGTATTCGCCATCGCGGGCAGTCCTGGCACCCTCACCTCGGTCGAGCGGGAGTTTTTGCAATCCTTTAAGCAGCGTTTCGTTGTGAGCGCTGTTTCGATCTGGGAAATCCGTTTGAAGTGGCATTTCTTTCATCGTTCGGGTACTCGCAAAGGCCCCAAAGGCCCAGGCGAAATCGTGCACATCTTGTCAAGCCAGCCGGTCTACTTTCTTGCACTGTCACCCGCACATGCGGCAACCGTGCTTGAATTGTCGCTACTGCACAAAGACCCGTTTGATGAGTTGTTGTTGGCGCAGGCGCAGTCGGAAGGGCTATCACTTTTCTCGCGCGACCGTGCCCTGGCAGGCCACCCGTTGGTCACTTCGCTATAGCGTTCGGAAGGCCGAAAAAAGATCCTCTCCCGCAAGGGGCGAGGAAGAATAACTCTTTTCTTTCTTCCTCTCCCCTTGCGGGAGAGGGTCTTTCTTGCTCTTCGCAAAAAAGGGTGAGGGGGACAGCGTGTGGGAATTTACGCCCTAACCAACCGCTCCATCCACGCCGGCAATGCGAAGGCCGCACGGTGGATCGCGGGTGTGTAGTAATCCGTCTTCAGCCTCGCCGCCGCGAACGCGGTCTCAAGACCTGCCCACTTCGCCGGATCGCCCAGCACCGCGTCCTGGCTGACCCACGTCAGCGCCATGAAGCCGCCGATATAGCTGGGCACCACCGCCACATAGACGCCGCAGTACCGGAAAGTCCGCTGCATTTGTTTCAGCGTGTCAGTCAGTTCTTCCGGCTGGAAAAACGGCACACCGTTTTGAAATACGGCAAACCCGCCGGGAGCCAGCGCGCTCGACACGCGCTCATAGAATGTGTCACCAAACAACACCTCTGCCGGGCCAACCGGATCTGGGCGGTCAGCCACGATCAGGTCAAACCGGCGCTGGTTCACCTTGTCGGCGAGGAAGATAAACGCGTCTTCGATTTGCACGTTCAGACGCTTGTCAGAGAAGGCAGCCGCGTTTACTTCACTTAAATGACGCCGCGACAAATCGACCACCCGCTCGTCAATTTCGACGTTGAAAACAGTTTCGACTCCGCTGTGTTTAAGTGCTTCCTCGGCGATCGCCAGATCGCCGCCGCCCACAATCATCACCTCGCGCACGTGGCCATGTTCAAGCATGGGGACATGCGTCAACATCTCCGAGTAACCACATTCGTCGCGCGTCGTCAGTTGCACGATATCGTCGAGCACCAGCACCCGTCCGTTGCGCTGTGTGTCGAAGATCTTGATGCTCTGAAACTGGCTTTTTTCCTCGACAATTGGCGCGCCGGACAACTCGATCGTCTGCGCGTATCCAGGGTGCAATTTCTCCAGGAATGAGTTTGCCATCGGTGTGCGCTCCAAGAGTTTGCCAAGGGTTTGAATGACGGTAAATGAGGAGAGTTGGAAGCGGTGTGGCCGCCGCCGCCGCTATGCGTTACGCGCGCGTCGTATAAGTGCAGCGACTCGTTGGCGCAATGTCATAGTTGGGCAACCGTCACATCTGGTGCACACTTCCAACATAAATTATTCGTCACGGAACCAAAAATACTTGCATGGGGGCGCCGACAACACCGTGGATCAGGTCGGCGACCTTTCGCGTGTTCCCGGAATGCGAGAAGTACGCGACAAGGATC
>JANOFD010000360.1:0-16764 GCA_031413455.1 Rhodobiaceae bacterium | reverse complement strand
AAGGCCGCCTTTGCTCGCCATGCATCTAGATCTGTGAGAGTCGATGCATAGCCCGCATCGACCAAGCCTTGCGCCCCGCGCGAGCCAGCAAAGCCGCGCGGGATGCCACGCAGATTGTCGAGGTCTTCGGTCGTGACCGGTCCGTGCGCTGCGATCTCGAACAACGCTTCGTCTTTCATGACCCGGCTACGAGGCACGTTGCGCTCCTGCGCCAGGCGCTCGCGCCAAGCCGCAATCTCCATCAGCACGCCGGTGAAGCGCCGGTTGCCACCCCGCATCTTCAACCGCCGCCAGGATTCTTCCGGCTTGAGTTCGTAGGTCTCCGGCGCACGCAACACGCCAAGCTCTTCCTCAAGCCAATGCGAGCGCCCGCTCTTTTCCAGCTGCTTGGTCAGAGCCTCATAGACGCGGCACAAGTGCGTCACGTCAGACAGCGCATAATCAAGCTGCTTGTCTGACAGCGGCCGCCGGGCCCAGTCGGTGAAGCGCGACGACTTGTCGATTTGGGCATGCGCCAATTCGCGCACCAACGTCTCATACGCCGCCGAGTCGCCAAAGCCACACACCATGGCCGCCACTTGGGTATCAAACAGGGGGCCGGGAATCATGCCCGCCATGTGATAGAAAATCTCGACGTCCTGGCGGGCCGCATGAAACACCTTGATGCTCACGGGTTTGGCCATGAGTTCAAAAAAGGCCTTGAGGTCGAGGCCCGGCGCCAGAGGATCGATGGCTACGGCAAAGCCTGGAATCGCTGCCTGCATCAGGCACAGCTTTGGCCAATATGTCGTATCGCGCATGAATTCGGTGTCGATGGCGATATAGGGCGCATCGGCAAACCGGGCACACGCCTCGGCAAGATCATCGTTCGTCGTTACGACTCTAACCATTTGAGGGTGCTATAGCCCATGTGGAGCGGTCTTGACAGGTTGTGACCACAGAGCCACAAGAAGCGCCCTTTAACAGGTCGCCGCCAAGAAACTCAAGGAACTTCCATGCATCGCTACCGCACCCACACCTGCGGCGAATTGCGCGCCAGCCATGTAGGCAGCCGCGTCCGACTCTCCGGCTGGGTTCATCGCCGCCGCGATCATGGCGGGCTGATCTTCATCGATCTGCGCGACAACTACGGCTTGACCCAATGCGTGGTGGAACCCGACAGTCCGGCTTTCAAGGCAGTTGACACTTTGCGGGCCGAATTCGTGGCGACTTTCACCGGCCGTGTCGTCGCGCGCCCTGGCGACACTGTCAACAAAGACCTCGCAACGGGTGAAATTGAGATCCGCATTGACGAGGTGCAAATTCAATCTGAAGCTGGCGAGTTGCCGCTGCCGGTTTTCGGCGAGCAGGACTATCCCGAAGACATTCGCCTGAAGTACCGCTTTCTCGACTTGCGCCGTGATCGCATCCACAAGAACATCCTGCTGCGCTCAAATGTGATCTCCAGTTTACGCCGCCGCATGATCGACCAGGGGTTCACCGAATTCCAGACGCCGATCCTGACGGCGTCGAGCCCGGAAGGCGCGCGCGATTTTCTGGTGCCCTCGCGTTTGCATCCCGGCAAGTTCTATGCGTTGCCCCAGGCGCCGCAGCAGTTCAAGCAACTGATCATGGTGGCGGGTTTTGACCGCTATTTCCAGATCGCGCCGTGCTTCCGCGATGAAGATGCGCGGGCCGACCGCTCGCCAGGCGAGTTTTACCAGCTTGATCTGGAGATGAGTTTTGTCACCCAGGAAGACGTTTTCGCCGCCGTCGAACCGGTGCTGCATGGCGTCTTTGAGCAGTTCGCCAATGGCCGGAAATGCAGCCCCTTGCCCTTTGTGCGTATTCCTTATGCCGAGTCGATGTTGAAATACGGTTCTGACAAACCCGATCTGCGCAACCCGATCATCATCGCCGATGTCAGCGCCGAGTTCGCCGACCCCAGCGTTGAGTTCAAGGCCTTCAAGTCCGTCGTTGCTCAAGGCGGTGTCGTGCGCGCCATCCCGGCCCCAGGTGCGGGAAGTCAGCCGCGCTCGTTCTTCGACAAGCTCAACGACTGGGCGCGCAGCGAAATGAAAGCGCCCGGATTGGGTTACGTCGTCTTCGAAGATGATGGTGGAAAACTTGTCGGCAAAGGTCCGATCGCCAAGTTCATTCCCGAACCGATCCAGCAACGCATCGTCAAGGCGACCGGTGTGAAGGCCGGAGACGCCGTCTTCTTCTCGGCGGGCAAGCCTGATGCGGCGGCGAAACTCGCGGGTGCGGCCCGCATACGCATCGGCAATGAGCTCAACCTCAAAGCCGCGACGAACTACGATTTCCATTTCTGTTGGGTCGTCGACTTTCCGATGTACGAGTTCAACGAAGAAGAAAAGAAGATCGACTTCAGCCACAATCCGTTCTCCATGCCGAACTTCGAGCATGAGGCGTTCCTCAAGCTCGACAAGGCGGATGACAAAACCATTCTGGACATCACCGCCTTTCAATACGACATCGTTTGCAACGGTATCGAATTGTCATCGGGCGCCATTCGCAATCATCGCCCGGAAATCATGATCAAGGCCTTCGATATCGCAGGCTATCCGGCGGCCATGGTCGAAGAAAAATTCGGCGGCATGCTGAATGCCTTCCGGTTCGGCGCCCCGCCGCATGGTGGCACAGCGCCTGGCGTTGATCGCATTGTCATGCTGATTGCGGGCGAGGAAAACCTGCGCGAAGTGACGATGTTCCCGATGAACCAGCGCGCCGAAGACCTGATGATGGGCGCACCGTCGGACGTCACGCCCAAGCAATTGCGCGAGCTGGGTATTCGTGTGGTGCAGCCTGAAGCGAAAAGCTAGCGCGATGGTACGGGCGGCGCTACTAGGCGCCGGACGGGCTTGCGGCGTTGCGGTGCCGGTTTGCCGCCCAGCCGCGTTACTTTGCGCAAGGCGGCACTGGCTAGTCCAGCCCAGCTGTTGAGGCGCCGTTCAAGCTGTTGAACATGCATCCGCTCGAAGCGCAGGTCCTCTTCCACACGCTGCGCCCGTGCTTGCGTGTCAGTTAGATCAATGCCAAGTGGTTCCGATGGCGCCGCCTTTGGCTCGGCAAAACGTCCGCCGGCAAGCGCCCACGACTCGGCAAGCTCTGCCCGCAACTCGGCTATTTCGGTTTGCGCCGCGCGCTCATCGGCTTCGAGTTCCGCGATGCGTTCGGCGTCCGCTGACAGCTTTAATGCGCGTTTTTCCTGCGCATGTAACTTCTCCTTGGTAGCTGAAAGCTCTTTCGTGACTGCCATCGCCGTTGAGATGGCGGCTTGCAAGTCGTTCGACATTGCAAGAACCTTTGCGCGCGATTCTTCAACCTCACCCTTTGATTTATCGGATTTCGAGCTCTGTTTTTTTAATTCACCTTCGATCCACTCGGTGCGCTTGCTCACGTGTTCTGCCATAGCTTTCAGTTCGCCGGCGTCGGCCGAGACGCGAACCATCGTTTGCTGCATTTCGTTGCGACCGCGCTCAAGCGCTGCGACGTCTTTCATGAGAGTGGTGACGCGTTTTTCGGCGTTGAGGGCGCGGTTCTGATAATCTTCAGCGCGGAATTGCAAGAGGGCTGCTTCTGCTTCGGTGGCGCGCGCGGAAATTGCAGGAAATTCGGCCTCCAGTTTACGCGACCGCGCGGCCAAGGCTTCATACTTGGCCGCCAGGTCCTCACGCGCCGCCCGCTCTTGTGAGAGTTCCATGCGCGTTTCATCTGCGCCGTCCGCACGCAGTGTGGCTTCGGATACTGCCGCTTCGGCTTGCATGAGAGCGGCCGTCTGCGCGAACGCTTCAACACCAAACACTTTCGAACTTTCCGCGAATGCTTGCCGCACGCGGTCGAGTTCGCGCTTGGGATCGGCAGCTTTCGGCTCATCACACAAATGCGTCAGCGCCCGGTAAGCGCTTTTGACCCAGGAGGGCACTTCCGTGTGCGCGTCGAGTTCGGCCAATGTCGCACGATGATTGTGCAACTCCATGTCCAGGAACTCCCGAACATCCTGGGCCGCATCTGTCAGTGAACGCGGCCAGGTCAGGCCCAATCGCGCGCTTGACTGCACCGCAATCGATTTCCAGTCATCGAGCAAGACATCGAGCGCGATGATATTTCGTGCAAGGTGACGCGTTTCGAATTCCGCGTCGAGATAGTGGCGCAGCCACAGCAGCATCGCTTTCTCGAATGAGATGCCGTCGCGCTCGCGTAATGATTCCGCAACCTCCAATGGATTGCGTACAATAATCAGGGGTGCCGTACGAATGCCGGTCTTTTCCAAAACTGACATCCAATACGGCAGCGTTCGGCACAGCCGCGGATCCTTCAGCACAATCAACGGTGCATTGCCGTATTCGTCGTCCAGCGCTTGTTGAATGCGTCCGCTGAACTTCGTGGTCAATTCAGTGTCACGCCAGCGCGGCGCTGGGGCTCGCCAATCATCCCATGATGAATCGAGCGCGGAGAGCAATTGATCGTGCAACACCACCAACGGCGCCGGTTCCCAATGTCCACTTGGGTTGGCTTCATTGGCTGGAAGGAGGTGGCGGGGAAGGGCCGCGCCCAGAAAGCTGACCACACGCGCCAAAGCCGACGTACCGCTGCGATGCATACCCAAGACGACAATAGCCGTCCGATAGGGAACAGACGTTCGATCAGGCTTTTTTGCCATCCGTGCACTCTCCACACCGCAAGTCTTCGTAGCGAATTTACGCGAGTCATCAGGCCAGCTGCCCCCAAACGCTCACGCACGAATCGCTTTCCAGTATGATGGCGTAACAGTTCGTGCTTTGCAGTCTTTAGCCTTGCTTTCCACAAGAGCTGTGGTCAAGCGCGCACAGGTAGAGAGATGTGAATTCTGCAAATAGATTGTGTTGGGATTCAGTGGGTTGGTGGCATTCAACGATGTGTTAGATTAAACGTTGAGACGACCAACTCGCGGTTGCGTTACCGCCTCCTGCGGGTCTCAGTAATTTCATGCGCGTAGCGTTGCGTTTTTGGGTCGCGCATAATCAGTGATAGATGTCAGGCGATGAAAACTGAAAACAAAGTGGCGGCGGTGACCGCATTATTTCTTGTGGGCTTGGGCGCCTGTTCGATCCTGTCTGTGTCGGCGCCTGAAGAGCCTTTCCAAATCATAACACTCGATGTGCCACTGGACCTTCCGGACGTGTCGGCTGCTGAGCTCGTCGTGCCTGTGAAGGGCGTGTCTACTTCCAAGCTGGTCGACACGTGGCGTGCGCCGCGATCAGGCGGGCGCACTCACAGCGGCATCGATATCGTGGCTGCGAAAGGCACGCTAGTGCGAGCGACCGCGGATGGCGCGATCATCAAACTCCATGAAAGTGACCTCGGCGGCATTACGATCTATCAAGCCGACGCCAAGGGGCGATTGATTTTTTACTACGCACACCTTGACCGTTACGCCAAGAACTTGCGGGAGGGACAGTCTGTCGTCCAGGGCGAAGTCATCGGCTATGTTGGAAAATCGGGCAATGCACCCATGCCCCACCTTCACTTCGAAATTCAAAGCCAAAACAATGCCAAACAATGGTGGCGCGGCAAGGCCTTTAACCCTTTCCCGGCGCTAAAAGCAGGCAGAATTGTATATGTGCACGCGTTGACAGCGGAGTAATTGGCGGGAAGTTGTTTAATATTGCCTCGCGTCCGGTTCACGTGCACTAAGCAGTCCAAATTGGGATTGTGCTGCAGGTAGTTTTGAGAGTGCCAGAGAAAATCTTCGCCGTTGCACCGATGATGGAATGGACGGACAGGCATTGCCGGTTCTTCCACCGGATCCTGACGCGCAACGCGCGCCTTTACACAGAGATGGTGACAACTCCGGCGCTGATCCATGGTCCACGCTCGCGGCTGATCGGGTTTGATCCGGCAGAGCACCCCGTCGCGCTGCAACTGGGTGGCAGCGAAGCCAAGGCCCTTGCCGAGTGTGCGCGCTTGGGTGAGGCCGAAGGCTATGACGAGATCAATTTGAACATCGGCTGTCCTTCGGTGCGCGTTCAACGCGGTGCGTTCGGCGCGTGCCTGATGCGCGAGCCCTCGCTGGTTGGCGATTGCATTGCCGCAATGCGTGCAGCTGTTCGGGTACCAGTGACTGTCAAGTGCCGTGTTGGCGTCGATGACTGTGATTCCGAGCAATCGCTGTTTGGCTTTGTCGAGACGGTGTCGCGGGCGGGTTGCGATACTTTCATTGTTCATGCGCGCAAGGCGTGGCTCAAAGGGTTGTCTGCGAAGGAAAATCGCGAAGTGCCGCCGCTCGAGTATGAACTCGTCTATGCCCTGAAACGAGCGCGGCCTGATCTCACCATTGTCATCAATGGCGGAATCTTGACGCTTGATGATACGGACAGGCATCTGACCCAGGTGGACGGGGTGATGATGGGACGGGCGGCGTATCAAACACCTTGGGTGCTTTCGGAAGTCGACCGCCGCCTGTTTGGGTCCAACGACAGCGCTGGAACCCGGTTTGACGTTGTTGAGGCGTTCATGCCGTATATCGAGCGTGAGCTTGCCAAAGGTGTGCCGCTGAACGTGATGACCATGCACATTCTGGGCCTGTTTAATGGGCTTCCCGGCGCGCGCGCATTCCGGCGTCACTTGAGCGAGAACGCCATCAAGCGCGGCGCCGGACTGGACGTCGTGCGTGCGGCGCTTGACCATGTTCGCGATGTGCCGGCCGGGCGCGCTGCAGCGTGAGCATCTCTACATTTGCGTCGGTGCCCAGCGGCGATCTGATCGTTCTGGCCGCTGGTGTCAGTGCATCGGGACTGGTTGCTGGTGTCGTTGCGGGCATGCTTGGCGTTGGCGGCGGCATTGTATTGGTGCCGGTGCTGTACCAGGCATTGGGCATCATTGGTGTTGACGAGAGTGTGCGCATGCCGATCGCAGTTGGCACGTCGCTGGCAACGATTATTCCGACCTCCATTCGATCTACGTTAAGCCATCATCAGCACGGTGCGGTGGATTGGCCGATACTGCAGAAATGGGCTCTGCCAACCGTCCTGGGTGTATTTGCAGGAGCGTGGCTTGCCGGGCAGGTTGGCGGCAGGGGGCTGACGGCGGTATTTGCATGCGGTGCGGGGTTGCTGGGTCTGTACATGCTACTGGGCCGGGACGAGTGGCGCTTGGGAGACGGGGTTCCAGTTGACCATCGACGGTGGGCGCTGGGCCTAGGGAATGGCTGCCTCTCAGTCATGATGGGCATTGGCGGTGGCACGTTCGGCGTGACGGTGATGACGCTTTATGGCGCAACCATCCATCGCGCGGTCGCAACCGCCGCGGGGTTTGGCTTGATCATCGCTGTGCCTGGATCAATAGGCATGATCCTCAACGGGTGGAGCGCTGAGGGTTTGCCGCCCTATTCGTTGGGATATGTCAGTCTCATTGGATTGAGCCTGATCGTGCCCGCGACACTTGCAGCTGCTCCCTGGGGGGTGGCACTTGCACACCGCTTGCCTCGCAAAACGCTGCGGGTCGCCTTCGGAGTATTTTTGTGTTTGACGGCGCTGCGGATGGGTTGGGCGTTTCTGGGTTAGGGGTTGACGCCGACCTTGATCTGTTCGATCTATGTTCCACAAATTACTTAATAATATTTCTGTAATGTGCAGAGAGAAGGACAAAGCGAAAAAAACATACGCATGGGTGTCACCTCGCCGCGAAAAAAAGGCAGAGAAGGTTGAGCTTTCTTCAAATTTTGGTCCAAATCTGTCACCTCAATTTTGGTGAGTGTCACCTTGAGTGTGCAGACTATATTTTTTGATCGTAAGCGCCGACTTGGGGGAATTTCGAAAGTCTGGAATCGATTTCCGCAAACATGCCGCGCATGCGGGCCTCGGAAACCGGGCTTTCGACCACGACGACGAGGCTGGGTTTGTTCGATGAAGCGCGCACCAAGCCCCAGGTGCCGTCTTCAAGCGTGACCCGCACGCCGTTGACGGTCACGAGGTCGCGGATCGCAAGGCCCAAGATTTTTTCGCCGTTCTGCTTTGCCATCGTGTAGGCGGCGACGATGGCATCGACGACGGCGTATTTCTGTTCGTCTGGGCAATGAGGGGCCATGGTTGGTGACCCGAATGTTTTTGGAAGCCCATCATAGAGTTCATACATTGTGGTGTTGCCAGCGCGATCGAGCATTTCAAGTACGGCAATGCCAGATATGATGCCGTCGTCGTAGCCGCGGCCGATTGGCGGGTTGAAGAAGTAGTGTCCGCTTTTTTCAAACCCTGCCTGCGCCTTAAGTTCGTGGGCGCGACGCTTGATGTAGGAGTGGCCGGTCTTCCAATAGTCCGTGGTTGCACCGTTGGCGAGCAGCACGGGATCGGTCATGAACAGGCCGGTCGACTTTACGTCAACGACGAAGCGGGCATTTTTGGTGCGGTTCGATATGTCCCGGGCGATCAGCACGCCCACTTTATCGGCGAAGATTTCGCGGCCGTGATTGTCGACCACGCCGCAGCGGTCACCGTCACCGTCAAAGGCCAGACCGGCATCGGCGCCATGTTGGCGCACGGCTTCACTTAGGGCATGAAGCATTTTCATGTCTTCGGGATTGGGATTGTAGCGGGGAAAGTTGTAGTCGAGTTCCACATCGAGCGGCACGACTTCAGCACCGATACGCTGGAGCGCTTCAGGTGCGAAGGCACCGGCGGTGCCGTTGCCGCAGGCGGCGACCACTTTGATAGGGCGGGAGAGTTTTTTACCCTTGGTGACATCGACCATGTATTGATCGCGAATGCCCGCGATAGCCTGATAGGTTCCACCGGCGCGTGCGCGAGAAAGGCCTTCAAGTGTGATACGTTTGAGCGCCGACATTTCTTCCGGGCCGAATGTCAGTGGTCGTGCAGCGCCCATTTTCACGCCGGTCCAGCCATTCTCGTTGTGGCTGGCGGTGACCATGGCAACGCAGGGCGCATCGAGCGCGAATTGGGCGAAGTAGGCGACAGGTGACAAAGCAAGGCCGATGTCGAGCACTTCGGCGCCGCCGCTGATGAGGCCAAGCGCGAGGGCATGTTTCACGCTGAGAGAATAGGACCGGTAGTCGTGGCCGATGACGATACGAGGCTTGACGTTCAAATCGTGAATCAGCGTTGCAAGGCCAAGGCCCAAGGCCTGAATGCCGATGAGGTTGATGTCCCTTGGGTAGAGCCATCGCGCGTCGTATTCACGAAATCCATTGGGAGAAATGAGCGGCCATATCTCATTTTCCAGCGTGTTTGGTTTCAGGTCGGTGCGTGGGATGGGGAGCATATGACGTCTTTCAACTGTTGGTCAGCGCTATTATGAACTTATTTAGTGCTGTTTCGATAGAGCCGTCATTGACAATGGTTGTGTTCGCCGTGATCTCGGCCTGACGCGTCAGGCGGCCGGTGATGTCTGAGGGGGCCTCGCGTCCTCGTGATCTCAGACGTGCTGACAATATTTGGATGGGAGCGGTTACCAGGATCACGTGAACTGGGTGAAAAATCTGCTTCGCCTGTTCGATCAGTTCGCGCGAAACGTTTGCGACGACGTGTTTTCCGCGTTTGATGTCGTCGAGGATCGAGCTTGGTATGCCGTAATGTAATCCATGGGCGTTCCAGGTCAGCGCGAAATGGTTTGCTTGCATCTGGGTGGTGAAGGAGTCCACTGTTGTGACAATGTGATCTTCCTCGGGCGACTGAATAGGCCTTGTAATCGTGCGCCTTGGGAACACATGTGTTTGGCTCAGGCGGTCGCGCGCTGCTGTGATGAGTGTGTCTTTGCCTGCGCCGGAGGGGCCTACAATCAGGTATAGCGTACCGGTTTGAGATTTAGTCACGAAGGATGAGTTCGTCGTTTTCTATTTGAACTTTGGACAGCGTGCTGAAAAAGCTCATGCCCAAAAGTGAGGTTGCCAATCCGCGAGTGACCATGGCTTTGACATCCTGGCGAACGATGGAACCCACACGGACTTCGTCGAGCGTGATGTTGGCTGCGGCCGCTTGCCCATTGGCGGTTGAGATCATGCGGTTAAAGTCGAGTTGATCGACGTCGATGCCTGCGTTTTGCGCGTCGGTTATGCTCAGGGCAACGGTTGTGGCTCCCGTGTCGGCGAGGAGGCGAATGCTGGTTCCATTGATGTCTGCGTCAACGTAGAAGTGGCCGTCGTCGGATTTTCGCAGGGCCACTTCCGATCCGGATCGTTCAACCGGCATCGCGGGGTTTACTTCGGCTGCTACACGCTGAAATGCGGACAGCATGTCGTTTCGGAAGGAGTAGCCCAGCAGCAAGGCAAAGAAGAGCGCGATCCAGATGAGCGCATAGCGAAATGCCTGGCTGATGCTGCCGCGCCAACCCAGGATCAGTGAACTCATCAAGAGGACCAGAAGCGTGACGTTGTATGCGAGACTTGCAGAACCTTCAGATGAAGCACTTGTGATGCCAGAAATTCCGACGATCCATATGATGAATACGGTGACACCCAGGAGGGCGACAATCAGGGTAAGGACTCTGCTCATCGGGTAAGTTTACCCGAAGGAACGGAAAGGCGAGATAGACTCTTGTTGCACAAGTATTTCTGTGAATATTGCTTAATAACTCTTTTTGATGTAGATATTTGAGATGAGCCTGTCATTTGCCTGGAAATCGGTGCGAGAAGCCGCAAGCCTGCCGGTGTTCGAGCCTGGCTGGGTGTGGCTTGTTGGCGCTGGGCCCGGCGATGCGGGTCTGCTGACGTTGCACGCCCTGAACGCGTTGCAGCAGGCTGAGATTGTGGTTTTTGATGCTCTGGTGGATGAGGCGATTCTAAAGCTCGCGCGGTCGGGGGCGGTGGTTGAGTATGCCGGCAAACGGGGCGGCAAACCGAGCCCCAAGCAGCGCGACATTTCATTGCGGTTGATAGAGTGGGCCAAGCGGGGCAAGCGCGTGCTGAGGCTGAAGGGTGGAGACCCCTTTCTTTTTGGTCGCGGCGGTGAAGAGGCCTTGGCGCTGGTGGCGGCGAACGTGCCGTTTCGGGTGGTTCCTGGGGTGACGTCGGGTGTCGGCGGATTGGCCTATGCAGGTATTCCTGCAACGCACCGCGACATCAACCACGCGGTGACATTCGTGACCGGGCACATGGCGGGCGGTGATGTGCCGAGTTCGATCAACTGGCGGGCACTGGCGGAGGGTTCACCGGTCATTGTGATTTACATGGGTCTAAAGCACTTGGCACAGATTGCAGCCGCGCTGGTTTCGGCTGGGCGCAGTCTTCAGGAGCCTGTTGCGATCATCAGCCAAGCCACAACACAAAATCAGAAGGTGCTGGAAACTGAGTTAGGACGAGCGGCAGCTGATGTGCGGGCGAGCGGTATCAAAGCGCCGGCACTCATTGTGGTTGGTGAAGTCGTACGGTTGCGTGCCGGGCTAGATTGGCTGTCGGCGTTGTCCGGGCGCAAGCTGATCGCAGACCCGCTTGGCGCAGGCGATGATGAGCGCGAACGCGCGTAGTCACTCGACCTTGAATTCAAACTCGGTTTCGTACCCCCAATACCAAACACGCACCTGGTAATCTTCGCCGTGACGATACCGCGTTTGGTTCAGCAGGATCGAATAGAACTCTTGAACTTGTTCGCCGGAAGGCAGACCCACTGCTACGCCTGAAGCCGGGCAAGAATCTTCATTGATCTTGCTCTGCATCAGCTCGCCCGAGCGGCTGAATATCTGCCAGCGGAATATTTTGCATGCTGTGGGCGCGGTAAGCGTTACTTTGTTTCGGGTATTGTTTCGCAGCGTTAGTTTTATCTCTATCATCGCAGGCCCGGGGCCTGCCAACGATATGCTGTCCCTGTTCGACTCGACGGTGACACTCACATCGTTTTCGAGGAATCCTAACCCGCCGTTGGCGGCCGCGTATCCCAACGCGCCGACAAAGGCGACCCAGATAACGGCGCGCAGCATGTATTGCCGCCAGTCGGGAGCCGGTGATTGGGGCAATGGTTGCATGTCAGGGTACCTGCTTTGACGGCTTGGTATCCGTCTCCAAATAATCCAAATCTATGTCGAACGTCTCGCGCAAGGCAAAAAGTGCGTAGAGAGCAAAGGCGGCGACCAGGATTGCGACGACTTCCGCGGCTGCTACGATGCCAACGTCAGGTCTGATATAGCCGAAAAGAAGAGTGATTGGCACCGTGAAACCACGGACGAAATTAGGCACAGAGGTTGCGACGGTCGCGCGCAAGTTTGTGCCGAATTGTTCTGCAGCGACGGTGACCATCATCGCCCAATATGCAGTACAGAACCCAATCACAAAGATCACGGCGTAAAACTCTTGTGCCGTGTGCAATGGCACATGAAAAATTACCGCAAACGAGAACAGTAGCGCGCACAGGAATACGCCGAGTGCAATCTTGCGGCTGCGCATGTACTGGCTGAAAAGTCCGTTGGCTACGCTGCCCAGGGTGATGCCGCAATAGAACCAGAATACCGACGTGCCCGCGACGATTTTGTCGACCACGCCAAGTGCTTGTGCGATTTCGGGCGAAAAGGTGACGATGACGGCCAGTGAGTACCAAATTGGAAGACCGACCAAGATGCAGTTGGCGTAGCGGCTGAAGCGATCCCAGGAGGTAAACAACATGAAGAAATTGCCGCGCGCAACATGCTCTTGGTTTGCAAGCGATTTGAAAATCCCAGACTCAGCGACCGAGAGCCGGAGGAACAGGAGAGCCAATCCCATAACGCCGCCAACAATGTAGGCTGAACGCCACGAAAAATATTCAGAGACCAACGCCGCCACGACTGCGCCCGCAACGCCGGTTGCGACCACGATCGTCGTGCCGTACCCGCGTGTTTGTTTGGGCAGGAGTTCTGCCACCAAGGTGATGCCGCCGCCGATTTCACCGGCCAAACCTATACCGGTTATAAACCTGAGTGCCGCGTATTGGTCGATTGGGGACAGCATGGCATCGACGCCTGGTCCAAATTGACCGACGAATCCGTTTAGAATATTGCCGACCGAATACAGCAAGATTGAGCCGAAGAGGAGTTCGATGCGTCCGAGTTTGTCGCCTATGACACCCCACAAGACACCACCAATAAGAAAGCCACCCATTTGCCAGTTGAGAAGATAGGTGCCGACGGAAACCAACTGGTCACCTGATACGCCAAGGTCGGTTAAGCTGGAAACACGCAAAATTGTGAACAAGATCAAATCATAGACGTCGACAAAGTATCCGAGGGCCGCCACAAGAATGGCCAGGCGCGTGTTGTTCGACATCGCGAAATGTTCCTGATTTGCAAGGTGGTCAAGCGTCGACTGGGCTCAGTCAACGCAGCTAAGACAAGAAAGCAGAGTGCGTTGACTTTAGCGCCGCTTCAAGGGGATCCAACCTGCGCCCAATCGCGCTTCGAGCGGCCCAAAGCGAGCTTTGTAACTCATTTTGGGGCTGCCTTCGATCCAATACCCCAAATAGACGTAAGGTAGGCTGCGGCTTCTCGCCTGCTCGATGTGGTCAAGTACCATGTAGGTGCCAGGGCTGCGGGGCGCTTCGGAGGGGTCGAAATAGCTGTAGACCATCGACAGTCCGTCGGACAAAAGGTCAGTCAGGGCGACAGCAATCAGGTCTCCAGCCTTCTCGCCGGTGCGGTAGCGGTATTCAACGAGGTGGGTCTCAACAGCTGAGTCCTCTACCATCGCGACGTAGTCGAACATGGTCATGTCTGACATGCCACCGCCGTGATGGCGCGTGTCAAGATACCGCCGCAGCAGGGCGAACTGTTCCTCGGTGGCCCAAGGGTCAACGACTTCGCCAACCAAATCTGCGCTGCGTTGCGCGACGCGCTGGAAAGAGCGCGATGGCTCGAAGGCGTCGACAACGACACGCACCGAAACGCAGGCATGGCAAGCCTCACACGACGGCCGATAAGCGATGCTTTGGCTACGCCGGAATCCGGCATGTGTGAGCACGTCGTTCACCGATTTCCCGATTTCTCCGGACAGACGCGTGAAGACTTTGCGCTCCATCTTGCCCACCAAATAGGGGCAAGGCGCTGGCGAAGTGAGATAAAACTGCGGGACCCTGGTTCCCAATTGCTCGGTCACGGCGCGCAACTCCGCGTGCAAATATAGTCCCGAATCAGTTGATTGGGGACACCTCCCAGCAATGTCACATAGACAGACCGTCATGGGAACTGCCCAGGGAATGAATATTATTTGGCTTATACCCTGGAATTACTGGTCAGGCGGCATGACCGGGGCTTCACGCATCAAAATGATGCTGATCCGTCGATTTGCCGAGGCATGGGGGTTGTCGGGATACAGAGGGTCGGACATGGCTTTGCCCGAAACTTCGGCAATACGAGCGTCGGGGACGCCGGAGTCCAGCAATACCTTGAGGCTCGAGTTTGCTCGCGCTGACGAAAGGTCCCAGTTGGAATAGCCGCCAACACCGCTGAATGAGCCTCCGTCTGTATGGCCAGAAATCGAGATGCGGTTGGGAAGCTGATTTACAATTTTTGCAACTTCCTGGAGCAGGCGCTGCACGCGTGGTGTGGGTTGCGCATTGCCTGCCTCAAACATCGAACGGCCATCTTGATCGATAAGCTGAATCCGCACGCCTTCAGGCGTTTCGTCAATGAGAATATGGCGAGAGATCTCGGCAAGGTCGGGCATGTCTTGCATTGCCTGGCGCAAGCGCGCGGCCGCTTGTTCAAGAGCTACATTATTCTTGGCATCCTGGTTTGATGTACTGCCGCTTGCAGCGTCGCTTTTTTGGGCGTTTGGATTTTGAGGCTTTTCCTCATCCGGCTGACGGAGCAATGTCTTGACAGCGAGAGTTCCTTGTCCGTCTTGCCCATCTTCGCTGGCCGACGTTCCACCCAGCAGGGCGCCGTTACCGGAGTTGGAGCGGCTCACCGCTTCAGGCGCGAAATAATCCGCGATGCCGCGTTTCTGTTCGGGCGTGGTGGTGTTGATCAGCCACATCAACAAGAAGAACGCCATCATCGCGGTCACGAAGTCGGCGTAGGCAACTTTCCACGCACCTCCGTGATGACCGTGGCCAGCCTTCTTGATCTTCTTAACGATTATTGGCCGTTCATTTCCTGACATTGTGCCAGACCCCATCTGTACATTGCTATCGACGCTGCCGCATATGCGGTCTTGTGTTTGTCAGTGTGCGCCGCTACGTCATTTTCGCGGTCATATTGGCTCAGCAGCCGTTAATGTGGTCTTGAGTGTTTTAGGAATAGGCGCATGACGTTGAATTCCCGCGGTTTTCGCGATGCATTGGGTCATTTTGCAACAGGTGTTGCCGTCATTTCCGTGCGCGGAGATGCAGGAGAACCTGTCGGCCTGACCATCAATTCCTTTGCATCCGTATCGCTGGATCCACCATTGGTATTGTGGAGCCTCGACCGGAGCTCAGATCGTTTTGCAGTATTCATGAAGGCTGAGCACTTCGCGGTGAATGTGCTGGGCTCGGCCGAGCGTAACCTCTCACAAAGATTGTCGCGCAAGGGCGCATTCGACCTTTCCGGTGAAGCGTTGCGTGATGGGGTTCACAGTGTCCCCATACTCCGCAACGCCATAGCAACATTCGAATGCCGGAGTGAGCAGCGCCATGACGGCGGCGATCATGTCATTTTCGTCGGACGCGTGTTGGATTATGGAAATTCCACCAACAGCGACCCGCTCATTTTCTATCGGGGGGGCTATCGGGAATTATCCTGATCATTGGTGTTAGCTCAAGTGTTGCCATCGTGCGTCTTTTGATATCGTGTGCACTGGTTGTCATCGTCAAATACTCTCCGCGTGCCCAGCGTGGAGCGAGATCGGCATAGAACGGTGAGTAGATATTTCCGCTTTGTCCGGTTGAAATCATAAAAATCGAAGTGTCTGGTGCGCCCAGATCATAGACAGCGCGATAACCACTGCCGTGCACGGCGGCAAAGGGTTCCCGATTGGAATAGCGATAGGCCGCACGCTGGATAACGGCATTGCCGCCCCCCATTTCTTCGCGCAATCCAAAAATCTTACTCAGCACCGGAATGAACCCGAAGGGCGTGTGGGAAAATGTGGCTTGATGCGCATCTCCCCATCGCCATGCCTTCATGTTGTTCCCATAGTGATCAGCGAGATACTGCATGGCTTCAGTCAGGCTTTTGTTGAGGATGACGGAACAATCCTCTCTGGTGCTGATAGTGGAAATGTTGTCACAAAACGCTGCGGCTTGCGGTGTTCCAGTCAGTACTGATGTGATGAAATCCGGCCGGTCCGTCCACACGCGCTCAAAGAGTACTCCCAGCTCATCCGCGTACAGCGCTTTGGCGAAGGCCCGCGTCCAGGCGGCAAAAATCAATGGCTCGTTGCGGTTGGGTTTCATATGCCTGTCCCAGGCGCGCAAAAGTGCAACTGCGTTTTGCTCCTGAAGGCCAAGTGGTTTGGTCCCGGCGAGCATCAATGGCAAAAGGTCCATTGCCAATTGCTCTCCGTCGTCAAGCTGAATGGACCTGAAGCTCGCCACTGTGTGCCGCTTGGCGGGGTTGTGCAGCAGTGCTTTGATGCGGCGCGCACGATGCTCATGGTCGAAGTCCAGCGCGATCATCGGCTTGTAGTCTGGAGGAACAACATTGTTGTTGGCTGTGATGAAGGTGTCCTGAGCGCCGCCGGTCCACATTGGCCGGTCGCTGTCCGGGATGTACCCCTGCCAGTCATATATCGGATCGGGGCCGTCAACTGGCAGAAGTCCGACAATCTGGTTTTGCACTTTGCGTACAGGAATTTTGCCGGGCAGGATCAATCCAATGTTGCCGTCGTTT
>JANOFD010000359.1:0-1993 GCA_031413455.1 Rhodobiaceae bacterium | reverse complement strand
GAAATCAGGTGTCCCTCGAAAGGTTTCGCGGCAGCATCGTCGTTCTTAACCTTTGGGCAACCTGGTGCACGCCCTGCCTTGCCGAAATGCCGATGCTCGACCGCTTGCAACAACAACTGAAGGGCGTGGGCGTGGTGGTCATAGCACTCAGCATCGACCGTGATGGCCCCGCGGCCGTTCGCGAATTCTTCAACCGCAATGGCATCAGGCATCTCGCAGTCTACGTTGACCCGACCATGCGCGCCCAGTCCACGCTCACCACCTTCGGCCTCCCAACGACCATCCTGATCGACAAACAGGGCCGCGAGCGAGGCCGCCTCGTTGGCCCCGCCGAATGGGATGACGCGAGCGCCGCCGATTTGGTATTGAGCGCAAACGCACCGGTGCCCTAGACACCCCCCTGCTAAACACCCATCGCCGCGTCAAGTGTCGTCCACATTGTGGAGCAGTCGACGACTTGGCCAGTTGCCAAAGCCTTGTCTATCGCCATGACAGTCATCCCTGCCTCTATCGCGTGATAGGCGGAAACAGGAAAAGCCGCATTACCCGTGAGGGCTGCAATCAAATCATGCGCCATCGCCACATCGGCGCCATTGTGGTCGCTCTCCGACACACCAAACTGGCGCCGGACCGGAGGGCTGAGATCGAGGCTCCGTCGCCACATAACGGTGTTGCGCACCAGATCCGCAATCAAAGTGCCTTGTGTACCTGCAATAAACCAGCGCCGCTCCCGCAGCGCCGTCGAACTGTTGGAGTGAAACGATAGCTGCGCGCCATTGGCATACTGAACCAAAGCGGTTTGGTGGTCTGTGACATCGGACGCTGACCGAAATGCATCGCCTGTAGCAGCCCATCCGCCAGGCCATGACTCATATGCGGCCTCGCCATTCGAGTAGGATCGTGCCGGGGGTTCGCGGTCAGGCCGGAAGATGCCGCGCCCGCCAAAACTCATCACTTTCTCAGCTCTCGCCCCGGCAATCTCGCCCAAAATGTCGAAGTCGTGGCACACCTTGTCGAGCAGGAACGAGCCGCCCCATTCACGCTTGCGCCGCCAATTGCGGGCAAGATAGGCCCCATGCTCAGGCGGCAGATGTTCGGTCGCATCAATCGACACGATCTGGCCCAGATGGCCCTCGCGAATAATCGACAAAATCTCGCGCACGATCGGCGCCGATCGCAACACCAGTCCCACATAAAGATCCGGCGTTGCTTCCCGGCTCAGCCGTTGCGCAAGCGAATAAGACTCGCTCTCGGTTCGTACAATTGGCTTTTCAACAAACACCGGGGTCTGCCCGTACAGCGCCAACATCAAATGCTCGGCATGCAAATGATTGGGCGATCCGATGAGAACAAGATCGCGCCCTCCCGACATCACGGCTTGTTCAACGCTTCGAAAGGCCTTGCCTGGGTGAATGCCTTCTTTGACCAAACGGTCCAGGCCAACCGGGGAGGGGTCAAAATAGCCATCGACACTGAACCGCGCGCCAGCCGCCTTCAGTGCCGAAAGCACCGCGCTCATCCGTTGACCTAAACCAATGATGGCAAACCGCATGGTCTAAATCACATGTCCAAGCGTGGGCAGCCAACACGTAGCAGATTGCCATTGACGTCGATTAGCACGAACTCTGGAACGCCCCAGGGTTTCTGCTCAATTGGCATCAATTTTCCAACGTCGGCTATTTCAAACGCGTTATAGGTGCGTTCCAGATCATCAACGTAGATATAGCAGGTGTGATCACGAATTGTTCCGTCGATGAACGGGGCTTCGAAGAATTGAATCTGAATCCCGTTGCGGATCATGAATAAAAAGGAGTCGGGTGGCGCCTGTTCATGGGCGCAGATAAAACCCAGTTTTTCATAGAATACGCGGGTCTCGGTGCTATTGCGCATCGGCAGGGTCGGCACCGCAAAATCAGCCATAAAGCTCAGCCCCTTTGTGGCTTCAAGAAACGCCTTACCGTGTTGGGACAGGCTTCTCGCCGCGATAGTCGTA
>JANOFD010000358.1:0-11733 GCA_031413455.1 Rhodobiaceae bacterium | reverse complement strand
GAGGTAATAGGCACCAGCGAGGGTCATGACGACAGTCATCACCCAGGCGGATTTTTCTCGGAATGACATGATGGTCTCCTCGTGTGTCAAAAATATGTGACACCCGTTGTAGTCAAAGATTTTTGACTTGTCAAATATTTTCGACATATTATACTTTGCGTACCCAGAAGGTTCAAAAAACTGAACTGGTGTGTTTATTTTGCAGTTACGCTATAACCCATTGATTCCAAATAGATATGTAGGCTCAAGCATAAAACCGCGTGATATGGGGTCGACCACTATAGATTGAAGCGCAGCACGTCTCACACGCTAATTCTTGCGTTTGCACTTCGGTTCAGCCAGCATAGTTACCGACTGCGCAAAAGAAAGAGCCCGCAAGGTGGTTCAGACCTCACGGGCTCGGACTTCGCGCCCCTGCCCAATTGTCACCGGGTGCAGGAACGGCTCACTAACAGACTCAGATTCGAGTCCTTGAATCCGAATGTCAAGCCCGGTGTCGCATCCTTTGTGAAAGGCGCACCATATGCGCGACATTGTTACAACTGCAATCAACCGACTGAAGCGTTTGACTATTTGGTATGAACCGGGAGCTCGGGTAATCGAACCCCACTGTCTCGGTATTGGCACTGATGGCCAAGTGCTACTGAGGGCTTTCCAGACTGAAGGTGCGAGCTCCAGCGGAGAACACTCGCACTGGAAGCTGTTCAGGCTTGACCGAGTAAAACGTGTCGAGCAACTGACTGAAGGCTTTGACGGACCACGCGAAGGGTACAAGCGTGGAGATCGTGCGATGAAGAGCGGAATTATTTCCCAGCTGTAAGTCGTCTGCAAGTGCAGCGCCCCGGCTTCATCGCCGGGGCGTCATGCATGGCACAATCTGATGTGTGTTCAACAATTCGAACCGGCGGCGCAATCTTACCCAACGCTTTCTTGAAAGCTTCGGGGTTGTCGTCACAGCCAAGCCGCCGAGCAACGGACTCGAAATCGTCGGCTAATCTTTTGATTCTTCGGACTTTGGCTTTCTTAAGTCGAGCTGTGGGCTTTTTGCCTCTGGTTTGCATACGATGATTTTGTGACCTCCAACATTTCCGGAGAGTGAGAGTAGCCCGTCATCAAAGGTGTGGAACTCGTTTACACGATATGTGATGGCGGTTGCGAGATGAATTGCATCCGGGGCCTTCAAGTTTCTTCCCATGGGAGCATAGTGATTGCGTAGGTCGTGTGCGAGGTCGGCTACGCGGATATCCATGCTTACTCGGTTCAACCGCTTCATCAGTCCGCGAAATAGTGTGTCCGTCCCGGCAGGGACTTTGCTAGACAACACCTCAACGTTGGTGAGGACGGATGTCATCACTTTCGCGTCGCGTCGCTTAATGCGTTGAATAATCTCGCGGACTCCATCCATATCGCCCGTCTTACGCTCTTCATCCTTGAGCCAAGCGAGAAATAGGCAGGAGTCCCAATAGTAGAGCGGCGTGCTAATCCCAGGCATCGCGAAGCTCCCTTATGAAAGCTTCGCTGCTTAGGCCGCCAGTCGCGTCCGGCGCGCGACCACGCAAATCATCCCAATCTGGCAATTCCCCATCGGGAGGGAATGCCTCGATAGCCGTCACGGAAATCTGGTGTGGAAACTGCGCCTGCGCGCGATATTTTAGACTGCCGTAAACCTCAACGCGGCGACCAACGGCCGCAACAGCGTCATCGAACAACCGAGACGGAAAATTGCACGTGACGCGCTTCGGCCCGATGTCTGGGTAGATATGGAACGTATTAGCACCTTCATGAATGTTTATCTGATCGAGATTGCCTTCTATCGAGCCATCGCACTCGTCTTCAATTGCGAGGGCGACTTCGACTTGCTGCGCGACGCGCGGCGTTAGATCGAACGCAGTGCCATTGAAAATCAGCGTCGAAGTTTTGACCACTTTCCCGACAGGTGCGGCCAGGCCCTTTATGTTCTCCAGTAGCTCTGTATCGAACTCAGATAAATCTGCACCAGTGGCAAGTGCGTTGGCGACTTGCTGCAAACGCTCGACAACGAGATGTCCAGTGAACCGTTGCTTTGCAATTGGCATTGCTTCCAACACGACCCGAACGGGGCTGCTATAGGATAGCGCGACGATCTGAAACACGCTTCCCGGAGTGCCCTCGTTGGACTCTCGATCAATTTTCGTGAGGGTGGCGCTTAGTTTGTTGAGCTGGTTCATAAACGCAGTGAGGCGCACCCGCCCTTCATCTGCGGGCAGACCCTCAATAACTAGTTCTATGCGATCTTCTTTCGCCACTAGCCGCACCACCACGTGAGAAACTGCGTAAAACGTTACACTGCGGATGAGTCCCGGTACAGCAGCCTCTTTCCGATAATACCTGTCAGGGTCTTAATGGTTCTATCTCCGTCATTAACCCCAAGCGCGGCGCGCTGGTTATAGCGAAAATCGAACTCGCTGAGATAGCGGTGCAAGTGCTTCTCATCGCAATGCTGATAGACGCCCTTCATGCCGCGCTTGAAGATGCCGAAATAGCCTTCGATGGTGTTCGTCGTGACATCGCCGCGAGCATATTCCTTTGCCGAATGCTTCACGGTCTCGTGCTTTGCGGCGATCTTGTACGCACCCATGTAGAAGTTGCTTTCGTCGGTGTGCAGCCTCGTATCGCTGGTCATGTTGTCCTTCACGATGCCTAAGACTGTACCCCTGTTAGCCTGGTCCACATGGAAAGTGCGGACCTTGCCGCCACGCTCCACAAGGCCGACGACAGTCATCATCGCACGATGGCCGCCAGGGCCGATTTTCTTCACGCCGGTGCGCTTGCCAAAGTACGATTCGTCGGCTTCAACGATTTTGCCTTCACCGCCCATAGGCTCTGGGTTTGTTTCGCGCATTGCCTCGCGCAAACGGTGCGACATGAACCATGCGGTCTTGAGGGTCACACCAAGCGTGCGGTGAAGTTGGTTGGAGCTAATGCCCTTCTTGGACGAGCACATAAGGAAGGCTGCTTGTAGCCACTTGTGAAGCGGCACATGCGATGCTTCGAAAACTGTACCAACCTTCACGGTAAAAGGCTTGCGGCACTGGTAGCACTTGTGAACGCCAATGCGGGTGCTTTCGCCTTCCAGCTTTCCGATGCGATCAAAGCCGCCACAATGCGGACAGACAGGACCGTCCGGCCAAACTTGGGCTTCCAAAAAGCGATAGGCCGCTTTCTCGTTGTGGAAGTGGGGCGCGCTAAGAACGGACATATGGGTAACTCCTTACCCAACTTATATAAGTTTCGTCACTGGGTACGCCAAGTATAATATGTCGAATATTTTTTACGCTTCGGAAATCCGGTCAAACGGCGCGGTTATTCCTGCGGTGTGGACAGCCTCGACCGCTATCTGCGGACGCAGGCGAGCCAGGATATGCGGCGCAAGGCGAACGGCGTTTTCATCATGGTCGAACCGGCAAAGCCGAACGTCGTGCTGGGTTATTACCCGCTGTGCGCCACCGCATTGCCGCAAGGTGACGTGCCGGGGTCCACGCGCAAGCACATCCCGCGCTATCCGTTGGTCAGCGCCACGTTGGTCGGGCGGCTCGCGGTTTCCCAAGCCCGCCAGGGCGAGCGTCTGGGTGCGATCCTTCTCGCCGATGCTGTGCGCCGCGCCTACAAGAGCGCGGACACGGTCGGCTCGTCGATGCTGGTGGTCGATGCCCTCAGCGAGCGCGCCGCCGCGTTCCGGCGTCGAATTTTGCAAAGCCCAAGACTGATGATAGCTTTTTTACGATATGGACTGAGCAAGGCATGGCTATGACGCAGGAAGAATTGAATGACGTGCTGGCCATGACCGAAGCTGCTGGCAACGCTTGGATGTGCGGCGACTTCGATGGCGGCTACGGCGCGGTGCTGACCGAGCGCGACGACGCGAGCATATACGGCCCGTTCGGCGGACCTGCGGTCAATAGCACGCGGATGTGGACCGACGTCGGCCGCGTGGGCGTCAAGCAATTCCGCAACGGTCACGCAAAGGTTCGGCTGGTTCAATCCTATGCATCGGGTGATCTCTTGGTGCTCGTGTTGCTCGAAGAACAGAGCGGTGAGGTTGGCGGGGTGCACGACCAGCCGTGGTCTCTGCGCGTAACACAAGTCTACCGTCGCGAGAACGGCAAATGGCGCGTCGTCCACCGCCACGCCGATCCTTTGGTGAAGCGGCGCTCGCTGCTTGAGACTGCAGCGATTGCGCGCGAGACGTGACAGGTACGCGGCTTTGCTTGGGTTATCTTGAATGACGGGTTCCCACAGCGACCATCAAATCCTTACCAGTGGATTGTGACACGGCAGTGTTGACCTATCGGGACGATCGTGCACATTTCCGCATGGCACTCACAATCTATGGCTCGCCGCGCTCGCGCACGATGCGGACTCTATGGACCGCCGCGGAACTCGGCCTCGATTACACGCATGTTCCGCTTGCATTCGACGATCCAGCATTGAAGTCGCCGGAATTCCGTCGCGTCAATCCCGCTGGTGCCATACCTGCGATCGAAGACGATGGCTTCGTATTGTCGGAATCGCTGGCGATCAATCTCTACCTGACGAAGAAATACGGCAGCGTTGATGTCGAGCCTCTGTATCCGCAGTCGATTGAAGGCGAGGCAGATGTCTGGCGCTGGACGTTGTGGGTGCAGGGTCAATTGGAGCCATGGGTTCAGCGCGATGCGCTTCTGGCCGACATGCGCGCGGTGATCGGTGGCCATGCGTCGGGGATGATCGAGCGGGCGCTTGGCCTTCTTGAGACAACGCTTGCCGTACGCCGATGGCTTGCGATGGAGCATTTTACGGTTGCAGATTTGAATGTTGCAGCGGTGTTGTCGCCTTCGCGCGCTGCGCATGTCGATTTTTCTGAGTATCCAAAGGCGCGCGATTGGCTTTCGCGTTGCTATGCGCGGCCCGCCGCCGTCGCCGTGCGCAAACGCTTCGGCTAAGCACTCAATCACCTTCATGCCGTTAGATTGCCGATAAAACTAGCTCCGGTCCGGCGTCATTCAGCGTGCGCAGGTGTGCGATTTATGGAGCGGGGTCCCACGCCGCCGCTCGCGCGCTATGATGCGATGAATTGCTCATGCTTGCGCTTAGCGGTATTGACACTTTGCGATTAGTTCTTTATTTGTTCATATAACGGAATTTGATGTTCTTGCTGCGTTTTGGTTGGGCTTCTGGCTTCAATTTTCGATTTCAAAATCCTGCGACAGGCCGTCGCAGATTGTGCGTTTGGAAAATCAGTTCACGCCAGTTTTGCAGTTAACAGGAGGTCTTATTGCAAGGTTTGCATGCAAAAAGGGGGGGTGACTGGGGGACCCCTCCCCCCATCAATACAGGCCTTCAATTCAGCGCCGCGTCTTTGACGAGGCGGTCGAGGGTGGCGCAGTACGTTTTCAGGTCCTGGTGTTCGGCCCAGGCTCTAAAGCCCGAACTCATCATGTTGTTGAAGGCGATGTACTGGTCTTGCGTGATGGTGCCCTGCTTTTTGGCCTCAACCAGCTTGCGGGTGATGTCGGCGGCCTTGAGGCCTGCTTGCTCGGGCGTGGTGCAGGCGAGGCGCACGGGCGGGGTTTTGGAGGTTGAGGTTTTGGAACTGTCGCCACAGGCCGCGAGCGCGAGCAAGGCTAAGAGTGCGAGGCACTTTGTAATGGACATTGTGGGACTTTCGATCAAAGGGGCGTGGCGGCGAGGTTACTTGGAACGGGCCAAAGTCGAAAGGTCTGCTTTGAAAATATATAGGTCGTCACGCTTCTCAATCAGGCCGGAGATGGCGACATCATCGGCCACGTAATCAAGGATTTTCTCCGGGGGGATGGCTGCGCCGTCGAATGTTGTCATGAGCAGGACTTGAGGACCTGCGGTCGAACGTGTGACGAACAGGGGTGGAATGCCGCCTCGGATGCAAAGGCTGGCGCAGGATTTGTGGATGTGACCGTCGCCGGGGCGCATGACGCCTAGCCAGCATTTGGAGTCGACAATCTCGCCGGTCAGCGTCACGCGGCCATGGATTTCGCGCGTGGCGGGCGGTATCGTCGGCACGGTGTCCATCAGTTCCACCGTCGCGGCCGCAAGCTGGATCATGCCGACTGCGGCACGTTCGATTTCGTAGCCGTAGAGTTTGATGGCGGCACCGTTGACAAATTTTTCAAGGGCCGCCTCGGCGCCGCGTTTTTCATCGGAGATGACGACAAAGGTGCGCGTGGTGCCGCCTTGGCGTACGCGCAGAGTGGGATAGGGATCGCGATTGAGGGTGCCGACGAATTCTTTGGGTGTGTCGGCCCATTTGCCGTCACCGGATTGCGGCTGCAACGAGGCAACAAGCCAGGCGTCAAACATCACAAGCAAGAGGAGGACGAGGACCATCGCCGGGATGAGGAGGCGCAAGCTGGGCGGGAGGTTGAGGTAGCCGACATAAAAGTCGTTTGGTTTTTGTGTCATCGTTTAGACGGCCAGCGCGGGTTGCGAGGGCGTGCCTTTTGGATTTGGCTTTGCGTTGACAAAGACGTTGCCGTTTTCAAGACGCACGCCGAAGGTTTCGACTTTTTCGGTGTAAGGCGCAGGCGAGCGGCCGTCGGATGGGTTGTACTGCCAGCCGTGCCAGGGACAGGTGATCAAGCCGTCGATGACGCAGCCTTCGCTGAGCGGTCCCATTTGATGCGCGCAGATGTTGGAGACCGCTGAAACTTTGCCATCGAAGCGAAAGATCGCGATCTGAGTGCCGGATGGGGTGGTGACGAGGCGGGCGCGCTTTTCGGGAATGGTGGCGAAGGGGCCGGTGTCGATCCAGCCTTTTGTGCTCGCAGACTTCGCGTTGCGGTCGCGCCCGGCTTGGACAATGGCGGCGGCGAAGTGGAGACCGGTGATGACAGCGAAGCCGGCTGCGACGGCCCAGAAATAAATCGGGCTGCCGCCGTGGCCGCTGGCTGCCCCCAGCAGCACATGGAGGACGACGGCGCCGTATGCCACGTAGACGAACATGTGCAGCGTCTTCCAAAGCGCGGGACCGAGATTGTTGAGCCAAAAATCGTGGCTGGTGGCGGCCATGACGAACAAGATCACAAGGGCGAGAACGCCCAGGGATTCAAAGGGGAATGAGCCGATTGCATCATAACGCGGGTTGGAGACAAACAGGGAGACGAGCGGATTGAGGACGCCGTAACCGTGATACCAAATCGTTGCGAAAGCGGCGTGGGCCATGGCGACGAGGAATAGTAATACGCCTAGATGTCTTCGGTTATAGAGCAAAGGCAGGAATTTCGGTGACAGGCGAGCGAGGGGGCCAATGGCGAGCACGACATGGAGCATGAAAAAGGCGCAGGCCCCGAGGGCGCTGATGGCCAGAATTTCGATCGAGGTGTTGGCGCTGTCGCTTGCGGCCATGCCGACGGCGATGAAGATGGCGAGGTACAATGCAATCCCGAAAATGATTGCTGCGTCGTATACGCGTTTGTGACGGTTCCAGAGCACGGGTTTGTAGGTTGCGGCCATGGCGCTATCTCAGTTGCAGAAGTTCGGGTTGCTGCTCGATCAACAGCACCGCGACACCCACGACGAGGATGGTGACGAGAAGCCAGATCCAGGGGTGCGCTTGCTTTTGCCAGAGTCTCATTTTGAATCTCCGTGGGGCTGGCCGCCCGAGAGCCAGCGCAAGATTATCAATGGCCACAAGGCGACCAAGCCGGGGAATATCAGTAAGCGGAATGCGATGCTGGATTGCTTCGTGGCATTGTCGAGCCGCGGGGCAGCGAACAAGAGGAACAACATGGCAATGACGGCGCCTGCTGATAGATACAGCGCGATACCATTCAAAACTGCCGTAACGGTTTCCATGTTTCCCATGGCCAGAGAGTGGCACGGAGCCGGGGTGCGCGCCAATGTCGGGAGTGTATCAAATCGGTGACATTCAAGTATGGTGGGGCCAAGGAATCCGGGAGAATGGTTGATGCGCTTTTCTAATCGAATGACTGAAATGCTGGGGGTCGAGTACCCGATTGTGCAGGCGCCGATGGGGTGGATTGCCCGGTCGCCGCTGGCGTCGGCGGTGTCGAATGCCGGCGGGCTTGGGATTATCGAGACCTCGTCTGGCGAGCTTGAAGTGGTGCGCGAGGAGATACTGAAGATGAAACGGCTGACGTCGAAGCCGTTCGGGGTGAACATTGCGCTGGCTTTTGTGCGCGATCCCAACATCGTCAAATGGGTTGACGATGCGGTGGTCAAACAGGGCGTGAAGTTTGTGACGACCTCGGCTGGCGATCCGGGAAAGTTTTGCCGCGAGCTGAAAGCGCTGGGTTTGACGGTGTTTCACGTCGTGCCAACGCTGAAGGCGGCGTTGAAAGCGGTGGAGGCCGGCGTTGACGGGCTTGTCGTTGAAGGTGGCGAGGGCGGAGGCTTCAAGAACCCGCAAGCGGTGATGACAATGGTGTTGCTGCCGCTGGTGCGCGAGAAGGTCAATGTGCCGATCATTGCGGCTGGTGGCATCACTTGCGGGCGGACGATGGCGGCGGCCTTTGCGCTGGGCGCGGAAGCGGTGCAAATGGGGACGCGGATGGTGTCAGCGGCCGAATCGCCGGTGCATCAGAATTGGAAGAACGCGATCATTGCGGCGGAAGATACAAGCACTGTGTTTCTCAATCAGTTCTCGCGTCCGGCTTTGCGGGCGCTGCGGACGGAAAAAACGACACGGCTTGAACGCGAATTGGTGCCCAACTATCAAGGGCCGCCGGTGATGGCGGAGTTCGGGCGGGCGCAGGATCTTTATTTCGGCGGCGACATGGAATCATCGATTGCGTTGTCGGGTCAGGTGGCCGGGCGGATCGACAGTGTGAAGCCGGTCAAGCAGATTATCGATGAGACGGTTGCGGAGTTTTTCGAGACTGTCGGCGGTTTGGGACGAACCTACTTGTGAAGGGCCACCACATGCTCGCGCCTGCATCCGTTTCCGACTATCGCGAATTGGCGCGGCGGCGTTTGCCGCGGTTGATGTTCGACTATGTCGATGGCGGGGCGTTCGAAGAAGCGACGTTGAACGCCAATCGCAATGACCTGCATCGCTTTGCGTTGAGGCAGAAGGTGTTGCGCGATGTTTCGGCGCTCGACACCGCCACGACGATTTTCGGGCTGAATTTATCGTTGCCTTTGATTTTGGCGCCGGTTGGGTTTGCCGGCATGATGGCGCGGCGGGCCGAGGTTCAGGCGGCGCGGGCGGCCGAGAAAGCCGGCATTCCGTTCACTCTTTCCACTGTCGGGATATGTCCGGTCGAGGAAGTGCGGCGGGCGACCGCGAAGCCGTTCTGGTTTCAGCTTTACATGATGAAAGACCGCGGCGTGGTGCGCGAGATCATCGCGCGGGCTGCGGCTGCAAATTGCGGGGCGTTGGTGTTCACTGTCGATCTGCCAGTGCTGGGAACGCGCTATCGCGATATTCGCAATGGCATGGGCGGCGGATTGTCGACGCTTTCAAAGTTGAGGTTGGCGGCGAATTTTGCGGCGCATCCCCGCTGGATCTACGATGTGGGCATCAAGGGGCGGCCGTTGACGTTTGGGAATTTGAGCGGCGTGGTCAAGGGGGCCAATTCGCTCGGCGCCTTGCTGGCGTGGACGACGACGGCGCTCGATCCGAGCGTGACATGGAAAGATCTCGAATGGGTACGCGGGCTTTGGAAGGGGCCGCTGATCCTCAAGGGCGTGCTTGAGGCCGATGATGCGCGCGAGGCGGTGGCGACCGGGGCCGACGGGATTGTGGTTTCAAACCATGGCGGACGGCAACTCGATGCGGCGCAATCGTCGATTATGGCGTTGCCGAAGATCGTCGAGGCGGTGGGCTCCAAGACAACTGTGCTGATGGATGGCGGGATCCGCTCGGGGCAAGATGTGACGCGGGCGCTGGCACTGGGTGCGAAGGCTTGCATGATCGGGCGCGCATGGGTTTACGGCGTCGCGGCGAAGGGCGAGGCAGGCGTGACCGCCGTGCTCGAGACGATGAAGCGCGAGTTACGCACCAGCATGGCGCTGATCGGCAAGACGCGCGTTCAGGACATCGACGCGTCGGTGCTGCAGAGCTAAGGCGTCGTGTGGGTGTTCAGTACGAATTTGCGACGGGCGTTCGAGAAGGAGATCAATTTATCTTCGACCAACCGGTTGATCGAGCCCTCGGGATAGACGCCTTTTTTATTGCGGTCGCCGGCCGGAACCCCGGTGAGGAGTTCGATGCCTTCGTCGATGGATGCGACCGAGAAGATGTGGAACTTGCCTTCCTGGACGGCGGCGACGACATCGCGGCGCAGCATGAGGTGTTGCTCGTTGGCCTTGGGGATCATCACCGCGTGGGTGCCGTCGAGGCCGCGGGAGCGACAGAGCTCAAAGAAACCTTCGATCTTGTCGTTGACGCCGCCGATGGCTTGGACTTCGCCGCGCTGATTGACGGAGCCGGTGACGGAGAAGTTTTGGCGGATTGGCACGTCGGCGAGCGCGGAGAGCAAGGCGTAGAGTTCGGCCGACGAGGCGCTGTCGCCGTCGATGCCGCCGTAGGATTGTTCGAAGACGAGGCTGGCCGAAAGTGACGGCGGGCGGTCGAGGGCGTAGTGGCTGGAGAGGAAGGACGAGAGGATCAACACGCCTTTGGAATGCAAGGGGCCGCCGAGTTCGACTTCGCGTTCGATGTCGTTGATCTGGCCGGTGCCCATGCGCACGCGCGCAGTGATGCGGCTGGGTTTGCCGAAGGCAAAGCCGCCAAGCGACATGACGCTGAGGCCGTTGATCTGGCCGACTTTGGCGCCGGTGGTGTCGATCAGCATGATGTTGCGTTCGATCATTTCGCGCGAGCGGATGCTGACACGCTCGTGCCTTCGCACGTAGGCCGCCATTGCGCGGTCGATGTCGGCGGCGTCGATAAGTCTGTGTCCGGATTCGGCGGCCCAGAAATCGGCTTCGCGCAAGCGGTCGGCGAGGGTTCCGATGCGCAGCGACAGTTTCGAGGTGTCTTCGGCTTCGCGACCGAGCTCTTCGATGACGTGGGCCACGGCCTCGGCGGAGAGCGGGCGCAAGTTTTCGCGTTTGGCGATCGAGCCGATCAATCGGGCGTAGTCGGTAACGGACTGATCGCTCCAGTCGACCGCGTCCTCGAAGTCGACGGCGATCTTGAACAGTTCGGCAAAGTCGGGGTCACCTTCGAACAGGCTGTGATAAAGTTGACGGTCGCCGAACAGAATGACTTTGGTCGAGAGCGGGATTGGATCGGGCTTCAGGGATTGCGTGCTCATGATCGACATGCGGTCCATGGGCGATTCGATCGTCACGGTGCGGGCGCGCAGGCAGCGTTTCAGCACCTCCCACGCGTAGGGCTCGAGCAGCAAGCGGCGGGCGTCGATCAGCAAATATCCGCCGTTGGCCAAATGCAGGCTGCCGGGGCGGATGAGCGTGAAATCGGTGAACAAGGTGCCCATTTGCGCTTGTTGCTCGATGCGGCCGACGAGATTGCCGATCGAGGGGTTGTCTTCGACAACCACGGGGGCTGTGGCTTTGGCGCCATCACCCACCAACAGGTTGACGCGGAAGCGGCGCAGGCGCGGGTCGGACTCGGTGGTGAGATCGGCCACCGCGACGCCGGGCACCACTTCTTCCCGCTTGGCGATCGAGGAGACGCGAAACAAGCCGGCGTGACGGATGAGTTCTTGTGTCAGCGTTTCGATGTGCGACATCACATCGGGCAGATCGGCG
>JANOFD010000357.1:0-4066 GCA_031413455.1 Rhodobiaceae bacterium | reverse complement strand
TTGCGCAAGGCAAGTTCGTTGAGCTGCTGTGCGGTTTCAGTGGGCTGGACAGTTGCTGCCGTTGCGGGCGGCCCTGTCAGGATCATGACGGCTAATCCTACCGCCGCGGCGCGCGTTTTTCGGTGCTTTTTTTTACGCACTAGTCTTTTGGAATGTCGACGCGCGTGGGCGAGAGGTTATCGTCGAGATCGTAGCCGATGAGGTCGGCTTTGCCGTCTTCGTCGATGTCAAATTTGACTTCGTCGAAGCGGCCGTCCCTTTCCTTGTCGACGTAAATGGAGTCTGTGACGCCGTTTTCATTTGCGTCGTTCGACAGTGCGTTTGGCAAGGTTTGATTATCGGGGACAAGCAGAATGGCATCGGCGGTGCCGTTGCAATTGAGGTCCAGAGTGTGGCCGGTGCCATCGTTGGCTTTTGTCCGTTGTGTGTTCAAGCGAACGGGTTCGCATTTCGCCTTTGTGGCCTTGGGCAAGACACTGGATTGGCTTTGTGGCGCGCGCTGGGGCTTTGGCGAGCGGATCATCCGCTGGACCTCCGCACTCGTGACGCCAAGACTTATCAGCGGCTCGTTTTGCGGATTGAAGGTATCGACAGCCACCAATTCGCCTTTGGTGTTGAGCATCGGGCCGCCAAAATTTCCTGTCATCACATGAGTTCTTACCCGGATGACATCAGCGCGATGGTTGACGCCATTTTTTGACTGCCAGACGTAGTTTGGGCGAAACTGTTTGATTGTGCCCTGGGTGTGTGACCAAATTTCGCCAAATGGATGACTGATGACCTGCACCTTGGCACCCGGCAAGCGTGTTGGTGGGGACGCAATGGCGATAGGAACGACATCAGCGGGGACGCTTGCAATTTTTAAGAGCGCGAGATCGGCCACTTGGTCGATATGGCTGACCGATGCTTGCACGGCGTCAGATTCTTTGAGGGCGCGGCCGTGTTGACGTGGTTTGAAAATCACGCCAACCTGTTGCAGTGATTGCACCGTGTGCCAGTTGGTGAGGATGGTGCCGTCGCGTCCAATGATTGTCCCCGAGCCGAGTTTATCCGGCGTGACGATCAGAACGACAGAGCGGCTCAGTTTTGCAATTTTGGGATTGAGCGGTGATCCGCGCAGCGCGGGCTCAACGCCAGCACGGGACTTTTGAACAGCTTGTACGATTTTTTTGGGAGGAATGCCTGCCATTGCGGTGCCCACACCCGAAAGGCTGCCAAGTTTTGGCATGGGTTCGGTTGATAGAGCGCCGAGTTCAGGCTGGTTTGGTATTGCCGTGCCGGGTTTGCTGTCGGCACGCGAGACGGTCGTCGACACGCACATCGCGACAGCGAAAATCGCCATGGCGGTCTTGAAGGGTTTTAGGTCCGTCATTTTACCGCATCCCGGTCTGGAGGCCGTCTTATGTTCTCCGTTTTAGACCAATTATCCCAACGCGTCACGCGGAGACGCTTGGCTTGTCTTGATCCTGGCGGTAGCGTGATGGTGGTGCCACAGGAGAATTCAATGTACCGGCTTTTCATTGCAAACAAAAACTACTCGTCCTGGTCCTTGAGGCCATGGGTGCTGCTGCGCGAACTGAAGATTGCTTTCGTTGAAGACCTTCATCGCTTTCAGCCCGGTGGTGCCTGGTCCGCGTTTCGCGCCTTCTCTCCCAGTGGACGCGTCCCAGCGCTGCATGATGGCGACACCGTGGTTTGGGACTCACTGGCGATTGCCGAATATCTGGGCGAGCGCCACGCCGGGGTTTGGCCTTCGAACCCTGCCGCGCGCAGTTGGGCGCGGTGTGCGGCGGCTGAGATGCATTCGGGCTTTGCGGTGCTGCGAGAGCTGTGTTCGTTCAATGCGGGGTTGCGCGTGCGGCTCAAGTCGATTTCGCCGTTGCTGGACAAAGATATTACGCGCCTGTCTGAGTTGTGGAACGAAGGGCTTTCGAAGTTTGGCGGACCGTTCCTGGCGGGCAGTCACTTCACGGCGGTTGACGCCTTCTATTCGCCGGTTGCGTTTCGGGCGCAGACCTATGGTCTGAAATTTGACGGGGCGGCACAGGCCTACGTTCAGCGCTTGCTGGCTCTGGGCTCAATGCAAGACTGGTATGCGAGCGCGCTTGCCGAAGACTTTCGCGATCTGGGCCATGATGACGTGGTGACTAAATATGGTGAGATCGTCGAGGACCGGCGTGTTGCTTCAAAATGACGCCATTTGAGACCTGAAAGTCGTGACGGTCACGGAGATGCCACGATTTGATGGGATTGGTTGTTCAGTGTGCACCAATTATAGTCGATTGAAATTGGCGGGAGAGGGTCATGGCTTCGAATTCTGGTGGGGGTGGATTTGGCTGGTTTATTATCGGTGCGGCGGCAGGGGCGGCTGCCATGTATTATGGGCCTTCGTCCTATCAAAAATACGTCGTGAAGGCGCCGGCTACGGTGCGGGTGGAAGTGGGCAGCGATTACACGCCCGGCGTCTGGCACCGCACGGCGCGCTTTGACATCGAATTCAGCAAGTTCAAAGCCAACGGCCAAAATTGGGACTGGCCGCTGATCGACCCCGAATTGCAGTTGTGCATTCGTGAGGGGACAGAATACCGGAAATGTTTCGGACCACAGGATGCGGTGCTTGCGCCGTGCCAGGGGCGGTTTCGCTGCACGACCGCTGTCATTCGGGTGCCTGACGTTGCCTTCGGCATCGAGCTGTTCGAGTGGGACGACTACAACAAACCCGATCCTATCGGTGCTTTTGATTGCGATGTCGGGCAGAACTGCAAATTTCCGCTGGGCGCGGTGACAGTCCGTGATGCTGGCGGCGTGGCACAGGGTGGCAAGTAGAACGCCTCTACGCGGCGGCGCTCTTTTTTTGCATGCTTTGGGCCGAGGTGATCCAAGCCTGAATCTTGGGTTCTGTGGGCGGGACAGCATCGCGTAAGATGCGCTGACCGTCCGGGGTGTCACAGAACTCGTCGATCATGTTGATGAGCATGTCGGCTTCGGCATTGGCCAAATCATCGGCATCGCGCACTCCGACCGCGACCAATAGCTGAGCGGCGATACTGGTGAGGTTTGGAATGGTGCAGGCTAGTCCGGCCTGGGCCTGCCAGTCGCGGATCAATCTGGCGTTGATGTGTTTGAATTTGAGTTTTGTCGCTGCATCCTCGGGCGACACCGACAATAAATCGTTGACAGTGTGGACGCCGATGGCCGTCAGGCGGCTGGCTGTCTTGGCGCCAATCGAGGGTGCGTCTTCGACTGGTGAATTGTGTTTGAGGTTGAAATCGCCGCTGGTGTTTGCCGGGACTGGTGGCGGCTTCGTGATGTCCTTTGGCTTTTGCGGTTGCGCGAGTTGCTTTTCGACGGGGACGGCAACAGACGGCTCGATACGGGCGCGTTTGGCGGGCTTGAGTTTCGGCTGCTTCTGATTCTTGGTGGTTCTGGCAGGACGGCCGGTGCCGTGAGCTGTGCCGGTTTCCCGGGGCCAGAGTGCGTCGATCGTCGACAGCGGAACCTTCAGAACCTCCAGCGCATGCAGGCGGCGAACGAGCTTGTCGTCTTCCGACAATGTTTGCCGAACCTTGCCGGTTTTTCGGAACTCCTCGTACATTGCGGCGATCGTCGTGCGTTCTTTGGCATCATCGATTTTTTTGAGAATCAAATTCAGGGGCACTTGCAGTGTGGCAAAGAGTGTGTCGAAGGTCAGTCCGACGCGCGGCGGGATGACGGCGGCTTCGATAAAGGCGCGTTCAAGGATGCGCGCCAGCATGATTGTGGCATAGCCCACAAGGCGCGCGACAACATCTTTGAGCTCTTGATCGAGTCCCGCCTCCGGAGACTTGACGCCCGCCGCCAGATTGTAGTGATCGATCAGCGTTTCATAATGCGGATTTGAGGTTCTGGCGCCTGCTTTGATCATCTGTTCGAGCCAGTCGTTGCCTGACGGCACGGCGACATCGGGATAGCCACCCAGATCCTGCTCCAAAATCAGTTGCACCACCTCCTCGATCCTCAAGCCGCGCCGCACGATCACCACCACCGGCGAAGACGCGACAGTCTCGACCAAGGGCCGTCACGATCC